>NZ_DJJJ01000030.1:108204-121707 GCF_002434085.1 Acinetobacter sp. UBA6571
GGCCCAGTTCAAAGGCAACTCGTACCTCTTCCTCCATAGTAATTCCTAAACCGCCATACTCTTCAGGGATAGTGAGTCCAAATAAACCGAGTTCACGCATTTTCTGGATGAGGTCTTCAGGAATTTTATCTGCTTCGGCAACTTCGTGTTCACGTGGAATAAGTTCATTTTTAACAAAATTTCGAATCGTTGAAAGCAGCTGTTCAAGCATTCCTTCATCACGGATCATCAGAGATCTCCCTACCTATTTATTTTAAACGCTATAGATTTTTCACTTCATTTAAATTTCACAATGAAAAATCTGGTTTTACTTATGCTGTTCTGAATAGTAAAAGATAAAATGCACAAAATTCAAGCTTTTTTGAAAATTAATTTCGTCGAGCGAAATTAATTTTTTTAATTAATATAAATCAAATAATTAATAAAATAATAAAAATGTTTTTAATTCTACTTCGAAATTAATTGCAAAAAAATTTAGACATAACAGGATAAAAAGAATATAGTTTTGCTATACGAAACAAAGTAATCAATATAATTAAGACCTAGGAATCAAGAGTTAAAGGCAATACTTGTCTTTTTCATTGCACTGAAATTTTAAGCTAAAACATAAAAACCCAGTGCTTTTCTAGAATCTTAATTAAGAAGATGGAATGTAAGAAATCCCAAATTTATAGGCCTTATATGTACTCATCACTGACTGCCAAGCTCTTCACAGATTGAACTGACAAATAAATGTAGCATGATGAATGACTTATAAGCCTTAAGCCGTAGTGATACCAAAATATTTTTTGAGTAATCAAAAATTACTCTCTTACTATCTCTGAAATGGAGTTTTCAAATGCTAAATGCCTATATTTACGATGGTTTACGTAGTCCGATTGGCCGTCATGGGGGTGTACTCGCGTCTATACGTCCTGATGATCTGGCAGCAGAAGTTATTAAAAAGCTCATTGAAAAAACAGGTGTACCAGGGACAGATATTGAAGATGTTATTCTGGGTGATACGAATCAGGCTGGCGAAGACAGCCGTAATGTAGCACGTATGGCTGTGTTATTGGCCGGTTTGCCAGTTACTGTACCCGGACAGACAGTAAACCGGTTATGTGCAAGTGGTTTAGGGGCTGTTATCGATTCGGCTCGTGCCATTACCTGTGGTGAAGGTGAACTGTATATTGCTGGTGGTGTAGAAAGCATGACCCGTGCACCATTTGTTATGGGCAAAGCAGAAACTGCATTTAGTCGTGAGGCAAAAATCTTTGATACCACTATTGGTTCACGTTTTCCTAATAAGAAAATTACTGCGCAGTATGGTGGCCATTCAATGCCTGAAACAGGCGATAATGTAGCTGTCGAATTTGGAATTACCCGTGAACAGGCGGATACCTTTGCTGCACAGTCACAGGCGAAATATCAGCAGGCAAAGACTGAAGGCTTCTTTGAAGGAGAAATTACTCCTATTGAAGTTTCTCAAGGTAAAAAGTTACCGCCTAAACTGGTTAGTGAAGATGAACATCCACGTCCATCTTCTAATTTTGAAGCTCTATCTAAATTAAAACCCTTGTTTGAAGGTGGTGTAGTTACTGCAGGAAATGCTTCTGGTATTAATGACGGCGCAGCAGCTCTACTGATCGGTTCAGAAACAGTTCAGGAAAAATACGGCTTAAAGCCAATGGCAAAAATTTTGTCAGCGGCAGCGGCAGGTATTGAACCACGTATTATGGGTGCGGGTCCTATTGAGGCAATTAAAAAAGCAGTCAGCCGTGCTGGTCTGACTCTTGATGATATGGACATTATTGAAATCAATGAAGCTTTTGCTTCACAGGTATTGTCCTGTTTGAAAGGTTTAGATGTAGATTTTAATGATCCGCGTGTTAATCCAAACGGAGGAGCAATTGCAGTAGGCCACCCTCTTGGTGCTTCTGGCGCGCGTCTTACACTAACAGTTGCACGTGAATTACAGCGCCGCCAGAAAAAATATGCGGTGATTAGTCTTTGTATTGGTGTAGGTCAAGGTCTGGCTATGGTCATTGAAAACGTTTCCTGATTTTTTGAGTTTAAAGATCCATTCACTATAAAAGTGGTGAATGGATTAATTTTGTTTAACGAAATATAATGAATAACATATTTATTTTTCATTATATTTGAGGCTTGAATGTCTGAAAGTACCAGAGTAGAAAAAACTGAAAAAATAACCAATCTGGATGAAATTCGTCTCGACCCTATCTCTCATATACATCGTGAAAATAATCCGCAATTTATTGCCTCTTTGGCACGTGGATTAGAGTTACTGCGCTGCTTTTCTGCTCATAAACAGGTCTTGGGTAATCAGGAACTGGCTAAGATGACAGGTTTACCGAAGCCGACAATTGCCCGTATTACTAATACATTGGTAAGCTTAGGCTATTTAAAACAGTTGCCAAATTCTACAAAGTACATGCTTGATATAGGTGTACTTTCCTTAGGCTATTCAGCCTTGTCTAATATCTCTATTCGCAATACTGCTCATCCGCTTATGGAAGAGATGAGTAAATATGCTCAGGCACCGGTCGCTATGGCAACCCGTGACCGGTTGAATATGATTTATATTGATGTAGTACAAGTAGAAAGCTCACTGAATATGCGTCGCCCTATTGGTTCGACTTTACCCATTTATAGCAGCTCTATGGGACGGGCCTGTCTGGCAGCTACACCAGAACATGAGCGCAATTTCTTGATGGATGCACTAGCCAAGAAAAATCCGGAGAACTGGCCTTCGATCAAACGTTCACTTGAACGTGCTTTTCGTGATTATCAGGACTATGGCTATTGTTTATCTTTAGGAGAATGGCATAAGGAAGTAAATTCTGTGGCGGTACCCTTGGTAAGCAGTCAGCATGGTTTATATGTCTTTAACTGTGGAGCACCCAGCTTCCAACTCAGTCCCGAGCGCCTCGAAGATGAAATCGGTCCGCGCCTGATTCATATGGTGCACAATATTCAGGACTCATTAAATGAAATTATATAAAATATAAAAAGTCCCCAACTTGTAAGGACAGGGACTTTTAAATTTACTGAATAATTTTCTTTTCTTTCAATTCTATAATTTCTGTTTCTGATAAATACCGGCTTAGAATATTTTCAGTATCTTGTGCTAAACACGGCGGCGCCTTTTGATACTCTACCGGTGTTTTTGAAAGTTTAATAGGTGAACCAATAGATGTATAGTTCTGCTGCAAAGAATGAGGCATGTTAACTACCATCTCCCGGGCAATCACCTGCTCTTCTTCTAAAGTCTGCTTTAAATTGTTAATCATGCCGACCGGGACTTTAACCTGATGAATGACTTTTACCCATTCCTCGGCTGGTCGTGTCATAAAGTGTTGCTGTAATAAAGCAGTCAATTCTTCCCGATAAGTGACACGCCCGGAATTTTGCCTGTAATGTGGATGAAGAGCTAACTCAGCCAGACCAATACTTTCACACAGTGCTTTAAACTGGCTATCATTACCACAGGCAATAATAAACTCGCCTTTTTCAGCTTTAAATACCTGATAAGGTACAATATTAGCATGAGCATTGCCGAAACGGCCCGGGACTTTTCCCGAGGTTAAATAATTCATGGCGAGAACAGATAAGGAAGCTACCTGTGTATCTAGCAGGGCCATGTCAATATGTTGACCCTCGCCCGTTTTTTCTCTGGAAAGCAGTGCTGCCTGAATAGCAATAGCTGAATAGAGCCCGGTGGTTAAATCTGCAAAAGCCAAGCCAGCCTTCTGGGGACCACCACCCGGCAGGTCATCCCGTTCGCCGGTAACACTCATCATACCGCCCATACCCTGAATAATAAAATCATATCCGGGCTCATCTGCACGAGGTCCTTTCTGTCCGAACCCTGTAATAGAACAATAAACGAGTCGCGGGTTGATTGCTGCTAACGTTTCATAATCAAGACCATATTTTTGAAGTGAACCCGCTTTATAATTTTCAATTAATACATCAGATTCAAGTACAAGTGTCCGGATAAGCTGCTGCCCTTCCAGAGTTGCCAGATCAATAGCGACTGAATGTTTACCCCGATTTGCAGAAAGATAGTAAGCAGACTCCTGAGTGTCTTGTCCTGAATCATCTTTTAACCAGGGTGGTCCCCAACGACGGGTATCATCACCACTATAGGGTTTTTCAATTTTGATGACTTCAGCACCCAAGTCAGCCAGAATCTGACTGCACCAAGGGCCTGCCAGAATGCGGCTTAGATCCAGCACTCTAAAACCTGTCAAAGCACCCATCATTCTACTCCTTACTCTTGTTCTAATTTCCCTAGAAATAAAGTATATTTATTTCATCAAACGAAATAATATTTTATATATAACACAAAACTATAGATATTATATAAAATATTAAGCTATATTTAGATAAATTAATTTTGCAGAGTAAAATTAATTTTTATTATTAGTTTATTTCAGTGCCAGAAAATTATTCATATAGATTTTTAGTCTTTTCCTTTGTAAAGAATATAACTCCAAGGAGTCAGGATGATTCGTAATCAGGAAACACTGGATCAGTTACTTCATATGATTCAGCAATTTGTTAAAAATGAATTAATGCCACGTGAACATGAAGTGGCTGAAAAAGATGAAATGCCTCAGGACATTATTGACCAGATGAAAGCATTAGGCCTGTTTGGTCTCACTATTCCTGAGGAATATGGCGGTTTAGGACTGACCATGGAAGAAGAACTTTATGTAGCCTTTGAAATTGGTCGTACCTCACCTGCTTTCCGCTCTATTTTTGGAACTAATAATGGAATTGGTTCAAGTGGTATTATTATTGACGGAACTGAGGAGCAAAAACAGAAGTATTTACCACGCTATGCCAGTGGTGAAATTATCGGTTCATTTTGCCTGACTGAACCGGAATCAGGTTCTGATGCCGCATCTTTAAAGACTACAGCAGTGAAAGATGGCGATTTCTATATCCTGAATGGTACTAAACGCTATATCACCAATGCGCCGCTAGCAAGTACCTATACCGTAATGGCCAGAACCAATCCTGAAATTAAAGGCGCAGGCGGTATTTCCGCTTTTGTAGTTGACCGCCATACTTCAGGCATTAGCTTAGGTAAAAAAGATAAAAAGATGGGGCAGCAAGGTACTTATACCTGTGATGTTATCTTTGAAAACTGTCGTGTACCTGCCTCTGCCCTGATTGGAGGTGTGGAAGGTATTGGCTTTAAAACAGCCATGAAAGTCCTTGATAAAGGACGTCTGCATATTTCAGCAGTCAGTGTTGGCGCAGCCGAACGTATGCTGGATGACACACTGCGGTATGCCGTTGAACGTAAACAGTTCGGTCAGCCAATTGCCAGTTTCCAGTTAATCCAGGCCATGCTGGCAGACTCCAAAGCTGAAATCTATGCAGCCAAATGTATGGTACTCGATGCTGCACGTCGTCGTGACCAAGGACTGAATGTTTCTACTGAGTCATCTTGTGCCAAGCTGTTTGCTACGGAAATGTGTGGCCGTGTTGCAGACCGCTGTATACAGATTCATGGAGGGGCTGGCTATATCAGTGAATACAGTATTGAACGTTTTTATCGGGACGTACGCCTGTTCCGTCTTTATGAGGGAACTTCACAAATCCAGCAGATCATTATTGCTAAAAATATGATTAATCAGGTTAAGGATTAACCTTTGAGTTTCAGGATGAATTATGACCACACCACTGATGCCGGAAACCCTTATCCGGCCAATTTCTAAAACTACACAGCGAATCGCTTTTGTTTTTGCATTTTTGGCACTGTTAATTGATGGTGCCGATATGCTGCTACTGTCTTTTAGCTTAACCAGTTTAAAAGCCGAATTTGGACTGACCAATTTACAGGCGGGTGCATTAGGCAGTTTTACTCTGGCAGGGATGGCACTAGGAGGTTTCATGGGTGGCTGGGCCTGTGATTATCTTGGACGGGTTCGAACAGTCGTGATCTCGATTCTGGTATTTTCATTATTAACTGCGGCACTCGGCTTTACACAAAGTTTTGAGCAGTTTGCTATCATCCGCTTTCTTTCAGCTTTCGGCATTGGTTCCTTATATATTGCAGCCAATACGTTAATGGCTGAGTACGTACCTACTGAATATCGAACTACAATACTGGGGACTCTACAGGCTGGCTGGACAGTCGGCTATATTGTAGCAACTTTGCTAGCGGGTTGGATTATTCCTGAACATGGCTGGCGGGTATTATTTTTTATAGCCATTATTCCTTCGGTATTGGCATTATTTATTCAGAAACTGGTTCCCGAACCGGAATCCTGGCAGCGAGCCCGTCTGGAGCGTCTATCCGCTTCACGGGTTACTGTACAGGCACAGCCGGTAAAACAGCAAAGTACAGTCAAAATAATTTTTGCAGATAAGCGTAATCGCAGAATGTTCATGCTGTGGATTTTAACTGCCGGCTTTTTACAGTTTGGGTATTATGGTGTAAACAACTGGATGCCAGCTTATCTCGAATCCGAACTGGGGATGAACTTTAAAGCCATGACTGGCTACATGATTGGAACCTATATTGCCATGATCTTTGGCAAGATTATTGCCGGTTATGCAGCTGACCGCTTGGGCCGACGCTTTGTATTTGCTTTTGGGGCTATTGGTACAGCTATATTTTTACCTGTGATTGTAATATTTAACTCTCCAGATAATATTGCCTATTTGCTGATTTTCTTCGGTTTCCTTTATGGAATTCCTTACGCCATCAATGCCACTTACATGACTGAAAGTTTTGCTACCAATATTCGCGGAACAGCTGTGGGTGGAGCTTATAATGCTGGCCGTATTGGTGCCATGTTTGCTCCGGCAATTATTGGTGCGGCTGCAAGTGGTGGCTCTATCGGTCTTGGTTTTTTGATCATGGGCGGAGCTTATTTCTTATGCGGTGCAGTATCAGGAATCTTTATTAAAGACCGTCAATATGACCCGCAGAAAACAGCTTAAAGGCTTAACTTGGTAAAGCCTCTACAGAGGCTTTTAATACTAAGAGAATATGAAAAATACGCTTTATACTCCAACAATTATATTAATGGCAATTGCTGCCGGTATCTGTACCGGTAGTAATTATTTTAGTCAGCCACTCATTCATTCTATGAGTCAAAATTTGCAATTACCAGAAACCCTTGTTTCCTGGGTACCTACTTTGGCACAAATTGCTTATGCCTGTGGCCTGCTCCTGCTGATGCCTCTTGGAGATATTCTCGAAAAACGCCGCCTACTCTTCTGTTTCATGCTATTTGCTGCACTTGGCCTGATCATCAGCGGTATTTCACAGCATATAAGTCTGCTTATACTGGGTACACTCATTACTGGTCTATTTTCTGTAGCTGCGCAGCTATTATTACCTTTAGCAGCCAGTCTGGTTCCAGCACAACAGAGTGGTCGGGTGGTGGGTTTCCTGCTTAGCGGTTTAATGATGGGGGTTCTTCTTGCCCGTTCCCTTTCAGGTTTGGCCTCAAGTTTATTTGCATGGAATTTTATCTATCTGGCCAGTGGTATCTTACTTTTCTGTATTGCTTTTATATTACATCGAAATATCGGGGTTTTTCCGCCTACCAGCACTGAAAGCTATGCTTATACTCTACGCTCGTTAGCCTCTATTTTTTTGACAAATCAACGCTTACGCCGGCGCAGCTATATTGGCGGATTAACCTTTGCTGGGGTAAGTATGACATTTACTACTACGTCACTACTACTTGCACCAGCTCCTTATCATATGAGCGATTTTAGTATTGGATTATTTGGTCTGGTTGGCATCGTTGGTGTATTTATAGCTAATTTCACGGGTAAGTTTATTGACCGGGGATATATTCACCAGATTTCTATTTTATGTAGTCTGGGTCTTATCATTTGCTGGCTATTATTTTTACTTACACCTTATCAATTAGCGTTTTATATGATGGCAACGCTTATCCTTTACGCATCACTCTCTGCAATTCATGTAACCAATCAAAGCATAGTATTTAAATTAAGTGAAAACCTCAGATCTCGTTTTAATGCTATTTATATGACAGGTTATTTTGCAGGAGGAGCATTAGGGACTACCGCCGGAGCCTATGCCTGGACTCATTTTGGCTGGACAGGCACCTGCACGTTAGGCATGATATTTGCAATTACCTGTCTAGTGATTTGTATTCTGGAAGAACGAACTGCTTTACCGCTTCAATCATAACAATGCATTGATCTTCCTGACCAATGCATCATATTTTAACTGATTTCAGTACGGATATTATTCACCATATGTAGCAGGCGCGGTGCAATATCTTCTTCAAGTTTTTCACGTTTCATAATGAAACTTGGTCCACCGCAGTTAAAAACCAGTAAACCATGCTGTTCATGAATTAAAGGCACCGCGACCGAGTTCACATCCTTATGCCATTCTCCAATCGAGAAACAGTAGCCAAAATCCTGATAATCCTTAAAGGCACGGTCAAGATCACGGTTAATCTTGAACCAGTCTTCCTTATATTTTAAACGGATAGCATCAAGCAGAAAATCACGTTCATCTTCTGGCATAGCTGCCAGACAAGCCCGACCCATAGAACTTAAATGAATAGGTAAATAAGTTCCTACCTGTCTTCGCATGGTGATATTGCCTTTCCCCTGCACGACATCCAAATAAATCATGTTTAACCGGTCTCGGGTTGCCATGGCTACTGCTGCACCTGCATAGTCAGCGAGTTCTTTCATATAAGGATTAGCAATTGAACGAATCGATACATTAGCCAGCATGGAGTAACCGAATGCCAGTACCCCAACAGACAGCTGAAACTTGCTCGAATTTGGAACCTGCTTAATATAACCCAGACGTGACAACGTATGAGTCAGACGGGTAATAGTGGGTTTAGGTAAACCGGTTAATTGAGCTAGTTCCTGATTTCCTAAATGTTGGTGCTTAGGTGTAAAACAACGTAGCAGTTCCAGACCACGGGCCAAGGCAGTAATAAACTGCCGATCATTCTCATCCTGCATATCTTCAATTGGATGTAGTAACTCATGTCTTAAAGGAGCCAAAATTTTTTCTGTTTGTTCTATATCATTGGTATTATCCATGACTCTTTCTCAACCTACTAATGTTTCGCATTGCGAAATTATAATCTATAATTATATTAAATAGCAAAGAAGCAAACTGGCCGATTGCTTCTTTTTTATCAGTTTACTCAATAATACCTTCGGCTTTTAATTTTTTTAAGTGTTCCTGAGAGGCAACGCGTCTTAAAATCTGCTCAGTATGTTCTCCTAGCGTTGGAGGCGCGCGACGGTATTCTACTGGTGTACGCGACATTTTTATTGGTGAACCAATAACTGTCAGTTTTTGCTTATATGGATGTGGCATCTCAACCAGCATTTTTCGGGCTATTACTTGTGGTTCCCGAAAAGCCTGTTCCAGGTTATTAATTACTCCCACAGGTACTTTAACTGCATGAATAGCTGTTACCCATTCATCTGCAGTTTTCTTCAAGAAATGCTTCGATAAAATATCAATAATTTCAGTACGATGTTTGATTCGGTCAGCATTACGGCTAAAGCGTGGGTCATTTGGTAATTCTGCTAATCCAATACTCTGACACAACTGGATAAACTGTTTATCATTCCCACAAGCAATAATAAAATCCCGATCGGCCGCTTTGAATACCTGATACGGAACAATATTGGCATGCGCATTGCCATAACGGCCCGGTACTTTTCCTGAAGCCAGATAGTTCATCCCCTGATTTGCCAGCGTGGCAATTTGTACATCCAGCAAAGCCATATCAATATATTGGCCCAATCCGGTTTCATGCCGGTTCAGCAGTGCTGCCTGAATGGCAATCGTAGAATAAAGGCCTGTAGCCAAATCAGAAAATGCCACACCAACCTTTTGTGGGCCGCCTCCAGGCAAATCATCTTTTTCCCCAGTAACAGACATTAACCCACCCATCCCCTGGATGATAAAGTCATAACCAGGTTCTTCAGCACGTGGTCCGTCTTGACCGAAACCGGTAATAGAACAGTAAACCAGTTGCGGATTGATTGCAGCTAAACTGTCGTAGTCCAGACCATATTTTTTCAGTGAACCTGTCTTATAGTTTTCAATAACTACATCAGTATCCTGAATTAAAGCTTTGATCAGCTCCTGCCCTTCCAAACTGGCAATGTCAATTGCTACAGAGAGTTTATTACGGTTCGCAGATTGATAATAAGCAGCTTCACGTGTGTCATCACCTGCATCATTCTTCATCCAGGGTGGCCCCCAGCTACGAGTATCATCACCATGCTGAGGTCGCTCTACCTTAATTACTTCAGCCCCCAGATCTGCCAGTATTTGCCCACACCAAGGGCCTGCCAATACACGACTCAGATCAAGTACACGAATTCCTGTTAGTGCTCCCATTTTTATCTCACTATTTGTTTAGTTTGCTATAACAAATCTTAATCTCTATTTACTCAAGATTAAGTTTCGCCTAGCGATATTATTTATTTTAATATACTCTCAATTTATGTAAAACAAAACTCTAGAGATAAGATATTTTCTGAAATATAAGAACTGTCTAAGCAAAATCAAAAGTTTAATAAGTTAGCTGTAATAGAAATTAATATCGCATTGCAAAATAAATTATCAAAATATATTGTCATGTGAAATCATTTTCTTTAGTATGCCCAAAAAGAAATATACCGGCTCGTCCGCTTATACCACTTCTGTGGTGAAAATAACGACCAAGGAGATGAAATGGTTCGTGATCAGGAAACCCTGGATCAACTACTTGATATGTTACGTCAGTTTGTTGAAGGCGTACTTATTCCGAGGGAAACTGAAGTAGCAGAAACAGATGAAATTCCAGCAGATATTGTTCAGCAAATGCGTGAACTCGGATTATTTGGACTGACTATTCCTGAAGAATATGAAGGTCTGGGTTTAACCATGGAAGAAGAAGTACGAGTTGCCTTTGAACTGGGTCGCACTTCACCTGCCTTTCGCTCACTTATTGGAACAAATAATGGTATTGGTTCTAGCGCAATCTTGATTGATGGCACGGAGGAGCAAAAACAGTATTATCTCCCGCGTTTTGCTAAAGGGGAAATTATTGGCTCGTTTTGCCTGACTGAACCAGAATCAGGTTCTGATGCCGCATCTTTACGCACGACTGCAGTGAAAGATGGCGATTTTTATATCCTGAATGGTACCAAGCGTTTTATTACTAATGCTCCACATGCAGGTGCATTTACAGTCATGGCACGTACTAACTCTGAAGTTAAAGGCTCAGGCGGTATTTCTGCATTCATTATTGATAGCAAGACACCCGGAATATCTCTAGGTAAACGTGACCAAAAAATGGGGCAAAAAGGTGCTCATACCTGTGACGTCATCTTTGAAAACTGTCGTGTACCCGCCTCTGCCCTGATTGGAGGAGTGGAAGGGATCGGTTTTAAAACGGCCATGAAAGTCCTTGATAAAGGACGTCTACATATTGCTGCTTTAAGTGTAGGTGCTGCGGTACGTATGCTGGATGACGCACTGCGTTATGCCGTTGAACGTAAACAGTTCGGTGAGCCAATTGCCAGTGGCCAGTTAATCCAGGCCATGCTGGCAGACTCCAAAGCTGAAATCTATGCAGCCAGATGTATGGTGCTCGATGCTGCCCGGCGTCGGGACCAGGGTGAAAATACCAGTACGGAAGCATCATGCTCAAAAATGTTCGCAACGGAAATGTGTGGCCGTGTTGCAGATCGCTGCGTACAGATTCATGGAGGAGCTGGCTATATCAGTGAATACAGCATTGAACGTTTCTATCGGGATGTACGCCTGTTCCGTCTTTATGAAGGAACCACACAGATTCAGCAAATTATTATTGCACGCAATATGATTCGTGAAATGACTCAATAAAACCTCAAGCGCTTTAAGGAAAATTAAAGCGCCCTTAATAGTAAGTAATGGATTATGTCTATAAACACAATAACTTCAAGCATTGGCCCGAATACCTGGAAAATTGCATTCTTATTTGCATTTTTAGCTTTACTGGTCGATGGCGCTGATTTAATGCTGCTTTCTTATAGCCTCAACAGTATTAAGGCAGATTTCGGACTGAGTACTGTTGAGGCTGGCATGCTGGGTAGTTTTACTTTAGCTGGTATGGCAATTGGCGGTATCTTTGGGGGCTGGGCCTGCGACCGCTTTGGCAGGGTCAGAATAGTTGTAATTTCAATTTTAACCTTTTCAGTTTTGACCTGTGGCTTGGGCTTTACGCAAAGCTTTATGCAGTTTGGTATTCTACGTTTTTTTGCTTCATTAGGTCTAGGTTCTCTTTACATCGCCTGTAATACTTTAATGGCAGAATATGTTCCTACCCGATACCGCACTACTGTATTAGGTACCTTACAAGCTGGCTGGACAGTGGGTTATATTGTAGCAACTTTGCTAGCCGGCTGGATTATTCCTGATCATGGATGGCGCATGCTGTTTTATGTTGCAATTATTCCAATTGCTATCGCTATCTTTATGCACATTCTGGTTCCAGAACCGGAAGCCTGGCAACAATCTCGCTTGAATAAAGCGATAAATAATCATCACCAGAAAAAAGAGTCAGCCTTTAAACTTATTTTCCAAGATAAACGTAACCGCAATATGTTTATACTCTGGGCACTTACTGCCGGCTTCCTTCAGTTTGGCTACTATGGCGTAAATAACTGGATGCCTTCTTATCTGGAAAGTGAACTTGGAATGAAGTTCAAAGAAATGACTGCTTATATGGTAGGAACTTATACTGCAATGATTCTAGGTAAAGTTCTTGCAGGTTATATGGCGGATAAACTGGGTCGCCGCTTTACCTATGCTTTTGGTGCTATAGGAACTGCTGTATTTCTACCATTAATTGTATTTTATAATTCGCCAGAGAATATCCTGTACTTATTGATAATTTTCGGTTTTCTGTATGGCGTACCATATGGTGTAAATGCAACCTACATGACTGAAAGTTTTGCAACTGCAATTCGTGGTACAGCAATTGGAGGAGCATATAATGTCGGGCGTCTGGGCGCAGCGATTGCTCCTGCAACTATTGGTTATCTGGCTTCTGGTGGTTCAATTGGCTTAGGCTTTGTAGTCATGGGAGCAGCCTACTTTATCTGTGGAGTTATTCCAGCCCTCTTTATCAAAGAGAAACAATATGACCCCCAGAACTCTTGAGTTCTTTTCCCCAATAACTGGCCAAAAACCAGTTATTGGAATTTTTTATATAAAAATCCAAATCTAAAACATATATAGATTTAATAGTTTCTAAATATATTCAACTCAGCCTTTTAAAAGAGTTTTAGATACAGTTCTCTGCATTTATTTTTCCTGTTCACCTTTATAGTGAAAAGATAGTTTATTTTAGCATCTCAATATATGTGCTATTCAGTAGAGAGTTGCCTTTTTACAAATAACAAATTAATATATCGCTAAGCGAAATGGTGTTTCTAATTATGGAAAATATAGAAAGAGAATCGATGGAGTTTGACGTA
>NZ_DJJJ01000007.1:0-5464 GCF_002434085.1 Acinetobacter sp. UBA6571
CCTCATGTTTGAATTCGCCCTTGTATGGATAAAAATCTGACTTATCCACCATTAACATAAATCTGAAAACGCCGTGTGCCTTGCTTGTTCTGCTGAAATTGATTGAGATATTCAGGGTGTGATTTGAGTAAAGCCTTTGTATCCAAAGCAATCGAGTCTTTAGATTTCTTCCACGTCACTGAACCTGTTTTAAAGGTGGCGCGCTCAGCCTGTTGCATCTTGGCTTGCAACTGATGTTTAAGGAAGTCAAATTGCTCCTGATACTTTTCAACTTGATTGCGTACTCGGATCATTTGCTCAAATTGTTGATTGGCTTGCTCGTCTTCAGATAGATCGGTAGTACTGAGTGGTACATGTTCAGGATAGAGTAGCTGTAAAGCTTTGGCTGCCGATTCACTGGCATCTGCTTCAGGTGGGATATCCTTTTCCACACAATCCCAGAAGTAACGTTCCGCATTAATGATGTGTTGTATCACCGATTCAGAACGCGTGACTTTAAAAATGCGTGTTTCATGTCCACAGAGCAGCACACAAATATGCGCTGCTTTTTTGCCTGTCACTGCCAATTGATGTTGCACTTGGCAAAGTACATATAAAGGCACACCATCTCGCCAGAGTTTAGCCCCATATTCCCCTGCGGTTTTGCACTCCAGAATCTGTACATCTGCATCACCCACTACGGAATAATCCAGATTAGCCAGCATGAAATACTTGTCGGGATCAGGATGCTGTAATACGGCATTGACCCGACGGACTTTATATTTGGTATGCATGCTGTAATACTCGGCAACAAGCGGTTCAAGTCGCTTACCCCAATATAAAGGTGCATAGCCTTCACTATCCTCTTCAATGCTTTGTTGAATCCGTCCTGTTTTGATCATCCACAATTCCAGCATCGACATATAGGGATTAAGGCCACAGGCAGCAGCACAGTCACTACTGCCAATGCCCTTGCGTCTTACTTCAAGCCATTCCGCTTGGCTCATATTTTTGGTCTCCACAAAGCGTTTAGCGGTAAACAGTTTCGGACAGTTGGTATGTATATTCAGTATTGCATTGTTTGGATTAATTAAAGCTGAGTTCATAGAAATTTCCTTTAATATTAAATTTGGGGCATAAAAAAGCCGCGTCCGAAGACGCGGCTTTAAAGGCTAAGATTTGCTTCACAGGTGAAGAGAAATGTTTGGCTTCGTTCAGTAATACTTAGACTAATTCATGAAACTAAGGTCTATTCAGTTTAGGCAAGCATACGCAGCGCCTGTTCCAGCCCGCGCTGCTTGAGTCCGGCGCCTGCACCAAACCAGGCTGAATCGAGACGATGATCCTGACTCATGGCACGACGTTCATGGTCTGTGAACTCGGTAATAGCGCATAGCAAGCCATAGGCGGTGTCTTTGGCTGAACTGAGTTCCGCCCCGCGGCCATGCCCGTTAAACATGGTCATGACTTTTGACATCGCGCGCCCATTCGGTTCAGTCCTGTTATCAGCTTTAGGGACCGGGTTGGCCTGGCTAGCGACATTACGATAGAACTGAATAATGCCTTCGTCCTGCTCTATTGGACTGAGGCCGGTATTGTTGAATACCGCATCAAAATATGCTGCCGCTTCAGTCTGTGTGACTTTACGCTGACTGAGCTGTTTCATCTCGTACATATGCTCATCCCATTGCCGTACCGAGATACCCAACTGCTGTTTGATTTTGCCTGCATCAAATCGGGTGCTGTGCGGGACTTTAACCACTCCAGCACTGTGTTGTCCTTTAAGTGCAATCGCCAAGGTGTTATTGCAGACCACACGGATTGAGGTAAATTGCGCCGTGGTTGCCAATGTACCGTCACACGCCGTAGCCAAGAGGATATAAGCATTGCTAACATCTTTGCCTTTTAAGGCTGCACTTTGTCCTGTCCGTGCCAATGCCCAGAACTTCTTGCCGCCTTTCAGAACCCCTGCAGTTTCCAGTTCAAATCCGGACTGCTCGGTTAAATCACGGTAGAACTCCAAGATCTGTTTGGGTTGCACTTCCTGATAGCGCTGACTGACTACCGATAATGGGGCATGCGTATCTGAGCGGTACAGTACCCGCTGTTCTTCAAAGGGCATGATGATGCTTTGCCCACGATCATTCTGAGCCATATAGCTGACATGGGATGATTCAATGCGCCAGTTCATGCCAGCCTGCTGTGCCCAGACTTCAATCGGCTGGTTTTGCGTGAGCTGGTTGCCCAGACCATGCCAGGGGGTTTGACCGACATAGGCCATTTGTTCAAGTTGATGTGCCATAATCTAATCCTGATGATAAATAATGAATAAATTTAAACTGTTAAGAGTACGAATATAAACGGTCTACTATTTATGCAATGGCGAACGGTAAGATGCCTGTGTCTGGTCAGCAATGACCAGAATTACCCCACCCAGCATGGCTCCTGCAATCCCACCAATAAAAGGTGAATAGCCCAGTGACTTCGCCAGCGACATGCCCAGCACCGCCAGAGTGGTGGGTGAATTGCGAAGACCCCATTCCTGTAGCGCCGGTTTTAACGGTTCATATTGTGAAAAGTTTGAATCTTCCATCTGGTCAAAATCTCGATACGGCATAAGAAACTCCTGAAAATATATTTATGGGTCAGCAGCTCATTTGTCCTGATCTGGAGAAATGTTCAGCTGCTGCTTCATTCAGGTGTTATGTATCTGAAATTTTTTAGAATCTTGTTCTTATATTATTTAGTCTTACTATTATTCGGCGATATAGAAATGAAATTGACCGGCTTGCAGCTTGGCATTATCATAAGCATGCTGGCCTACATTGCCAGCCGGTTTTAGCAGACCGTTTACCCAATGCACACTAAAAAGTCTATCTTTTTGGTGGGCGACCCTGTGTGTCCCCCTTTGCGGCGGAACGGGAGGGGGACACCTTCGGGTGTGCTGATCTTTTTGGGTATCAGTCTGCTAACCCCTTTTCGTTTCGCCACCATTATTTAGCAGTGATGCGGTGAAACTTCTTTATACCCAAAGGAGTCATCATGACTGTTTTCTTATTTGCTGTTTGCTCTATTCCCATCCCTTCTTCTCTATCTAAACAATCCGGTTCTTCTGCCCTGCTTTGGTAATGAAGATCCTTGCACGCCTGATGTTAATGATGGGGATACTGATCTGGCTGGGCCCGGCTGTTATTGGCTTTTTGCTGATGATGCTGCTGTTCTGGCTCTTGGTTGAACTGGCCGGCTGGAATAAAACGCCGCACCGGTAAAACATCCTGATCTCTTATACCTTCTTAAATCAGACGCCGATCATCCTCTGTTTATGATGAGAATTATAATGTCTTTTTCTAATCGTCTGCCCTTACTGGGCATTGTGCTGCTGGCGGCTGCCGTGTTAGCTGGCTGCGAAAGCAAATCCAAACGTGATTTTAATGCCGGCTGCCAGTCGGGTGGCACAGACCGTTCCACCTGTTCCTGTGTCTATGACCGGCTGGAAGCTCATTACTCTCCTGCATTTATGGAAAAGCTGGGCCAACAGAATGTCAGTCAACTTGATCTGCCTCAGGATTTTACCGAGCAGATGCTACGTGCAGCTCAAGCCTGCCAGTCTCGCTAGGGGTGCGAATATGCAAATCAAGCATTATCTGATCGGGGTATATATCGTAATTGCCCTGCTGTTTTCAGCATATTTAAAAGGTTGCAGCGCGACCGCAGACCGCAGTTATGCCTATAACCTGGGCAAAGCCATGGTTTGGCCGGTGTCCATGTTTAATTAATTCCATTTACTTAAAACTTATTCAACAACAATAATTTGGAACGATTTTAATGAATAAACAGATCAAGAATTTTTTGCAGTCAGGGGTGATTGTAGCCAGTCTGGCATTACCGGGCTTAAGTCATGCAGACATGACGCAGGTGATGGCGCTGGTCAATGATCCTTCTGCCGCACCTGCAGTGAAACGCTGTGAGGGCAATACCAATTGCAATGCGTTTGTGGCACTCAGCAAGCAGTGGCAGGTCATCCCCAAAGATGATCCGTTGCGCTATTTCATCTATAGCGGTGATCTGAATGGGCTCATCCGGGAAGGCAAGGATTTGCATCAGCACAAGTTATTAGACCTGGATGACTTTGCCTATCAGGTTTTTGATTATCACGCCGAGAATTCTAATGACCGCTGGCTGTATGTCAAAGGCTTATGCGTACTGAAGTATGTGCAGCGCACCCAGTTCACAAAGCCATAATCAGGCCCTTTGGATTTACCCGCATTCCCGTTTTAAAGGACATACCGCCATGAAAAAACTGATCATCACGGCTGCACTTTTTACCCTGCTCACCGCCTGCAGCAAAACACCTGAAAGTCCAGCTTCTGCTGCTAATAGCGAACATGAATCCGTTTCATCTGATGACAGCGCTATAAAAGATGAGACAAAAGAGCGTGAGGCTGAAGCGGCCGCCATCGCGCATGACCGCTATGACCCGGACAGTATTTATGAAGGGGCTGAAAATATTGATATTCCACCGCCACAGATGAAAAGAAAGCTATTGCCCGGTGAAGCACTTGAAGTGAAGTTTAGGCCTGCCGAAACTTATGTTGGGTTTACAGTCATCACATCCACTGTCTTAGATAGCACCCGCTTAAGAGTAGTCTCAGAAGTTAACGATGTACTGGATAAAGTGGAAATAGACAACCCCAACTGCAAAGTTATTGGTATAGAACCATATACGGTTAAATTTCCTAAGCAAACCTACTACGGTGATAACTTTAACCTGCTGCTAAAGGGCTGTACTGCAGACGAAATCAAGGAAGTCTATTTGTATACGACACGTGGCAAACTCACCCACCGTGCCATTGTTGAAGAATAGCTTCAAATATAATCCAGCCTATTTTTTACCGGCTTGCGCTTTAGCTGTTGGTACAGACTAAGCTAATGCCTGACTTTATGGCTATCACAGCCAATGTAATGAAGATCTAGCTCCTGCTGAATGCAGATGATGGCTAGATGATTAAAATGCGCTCTGGCGAGTGCTTTAAGGGCTATACCCCCCGCAAAATCAGCTCGCTTTAGCCCAGGTCCATACACCGTTTTCCTCTGTCTTGGCTAATTCTGCTTATGCATTGAATCAGCACAAAAAGTTTCAATCCCTAGAAGAACTGAGACAGAGAGCATACCAAGAAGAATGACATGACTCATATAAAATTACTGTCCGCTGCCTGCTTATTGATCGCTTTGCTGAGTGCTTGCACCCCCTCACAAGATAGGGCTAGCAAACTGATCAGCCACAGGCAGAGCTTGATCCGAAAACCCAGAAATTCATGCAAACGGATTTAAGCGAAACACTGGCCGATGATGAAATGCCGGCTTCATCTGAAACAGATCTGAACAATCAAAATTTAGATACGGCATCGATTGCTGATGAGCAAACAGAAGCTAAGGCTATAGCTGAAGAATTTGACATACGCGTCTACCGTGCTGAATCGCAAGG
>NZ_DJJJ01000001.1:0-108236 GCF_002434085.1 Acinetobacter sp. UBA6571
ATTGCATCCATACACAACATTGATATTACCTTGTCTTACCTTATCTTTATTTTTGTTTTATCTTACTGATTTTTCAATACTATTATTCTTACTGTGCCTAACCTTTTCTTGAATGACATTACTTTTATTTGTGAGTAATATTGTGAGTAAGGGCTTTTAATTCATTACGGACGTTACTCACACCATGTTAAACGACTTAAAAATCAAGCAGTTAAAACCTAAAGAAAAAACTTATAGAGTTGCTGACCACTCTGGTTTATGTGTGGAAGTACGCCCGACAGGTAAAAAGTTCTGGCGCTTTCGTTATCGCTTCCTCAATAAACCGCAAATGCTGACCATTGGGCAGTATCCAGAAATCAGTCTGTCCTATGCCCGAACTAAAACTAATGAGTTCCGGGAGCAACTTGCTAAAAATATTGACCCTGCTGCAGTTAAGAAAAATGAAAGATTAGAAGCCTTGCAAGCCCAGGAAGAAACCTTTAGATCCATTGCAAAAGAATTCTGTGAACATAAGAAAAACTCGAAGTCGGAAAACTGGCTCTACATTCGGCAGCTATCATACGAAGTAGATATTTTCCCAGTCATCGGAGATAAGCCAATTAAGGATGTTACCTCTGTTGATGTTAAAAACATTATGGACAATGCAGTCAAGCGAGTGCTGAAGTCTGGTAAGGGTACTGGTGAGAATAAGGCTATTCTGGTGCGACAAAATATTGCCGAAGTCATGCAATATGCAATTATTTCGGACAGGCTAACTAACGACCCTACTTATGCATTACGCGGCTACATTCATGCACCTGAAACTGAGAATGCCCAGCCCATCAGCTCTCATGACCGTAAAAAAATTATGCCAAGCATCAGCAAATATGATGGTTCAATTAGTACCAGAAATGCACTTAAAGCTCTTATCTATACAATGTTGAGAACAATTGAAATTCGCAGAGGCTTAAAGTCATATATTGATTTTGATGCTCGGACCTGGACTATTCCGATTGCAACCAGATCAGAAATTCTGGCAGGCAAGCGTAATATGAAAAAAAACCGAATCCATATTGTGCCTTTATCTGATCAGGTAATAGAAATATTAAAAGTGCAATTTGCTGCTTACCCTGATAGCCCTTATATTTTCCCCGGGGTAAAAAATGAATCCATGATCGGGCCTACAACACTAAATCAGGCATTTCGCAATATGGGATTAGGTCATATCACTATGCATGACTTTAGGGCTACAGCGTCTACAGATCTAAACGAAGCGAACTATAATTCAAACTGGATTGAGCTGCAGCTTGCCCATGTTAAGGGTGATAAGGTCAAGGCTACGTATGATCACGCCAAATGGCTGAGTGACCGCAGAAAAATGATGCAAGACTGGGCCGACATGGTCGATGGTTGGGCTGAGAAATGAACCCTTACCACTTTTATATTTGCTATTTAGTCAAACGAGCCAAGCCGTACAATAAAAGTCCGGGGTGGGCGCTTAGGTATAATCCGTGGTTTTCAGAGCAAGAGCCATTAGAATTTTTTGAAGTTGGCGGGGTTTGTTGACCGTTCGTCGGGAGGCTAAAAAGAATTCAAAATAATACTTGATTGTGAGATTCTCACATTGTATATTTAATTCATCAGGACGAGATGGTCAGATCAAAGAAGTCTTGATGAATTAAACATTACTTAGTGAGATATACACATGAATACTTTTATGACTCTTTCAAATGCAGATTCAGTTTCAGCCGTTGTTGATTTTATTAACACTGTGAATGATCGCAAAGATCACTTAGTAGATCATTACGGTTGGGGTGATGTTGCGGCCACTTATGAATTAAATGACTATGCTGCTGCACAGTATGCTTGGGAAGCTTCTGAAGATAATTCTATTGAATCAATCGAAGCAAATCTCGAATTCATTAAGGATGAAGGCGCAAAATTCAATACAGAAAATGCTTTAAAAATTGCACAACTCTTTTTAGAGGCTTAAAAGCAAAACCCCACTGGTCAGAGTGGGGTTTTCTTTAACCATCTAAGCGATGGTAAACATTACTTAGCAAGCTAAGTGACTTAAATATATCAGCGAGTTTTAAGTATGGCAAGTACAGCAGCAGAACGTCAGAAAGAGCGACACAATCGCATGCTTGAAAAAGGATTTAAGAAACGGGCCTTTTATGTAAATGAAGGCACATTGAAAAAACTTACAGAGTATAAGGAAGCAAATAAGCTGGATAGCTTGGATGAGGCTCTAAATCAACTAATGAGTACGATGAAATAAGGGTATTTTAATTTATGTGGGATTGAGTGTGTTGTGCAGCCGGAGAGAACCGCACAAACCAGAATACTAATTATCCTTAGCTGCATAAACCAGATTATCTGCCACACGCCGAACCCACCCCTTACCGAAAGTTTTAAATGTAGATAAATCTGTGTAGAACTTTAGACGTTCCGCAGTCAAAGTAAGTAGCACATCATTTAGATCCATGGCGTTTACAGCAGCTATCGTTTTCGGTCCAATGATGCCATCTGCTGGCACACCTGCGACTTGTTGCAGTTCTTTAATGGCTCGGCTTTTCCCAGCATTTACCGCAAAATCCCATAACTGGAAAACAATAGCTGAATGCAGTTGCTCGGCACCTAACTTTTCCCACCAGTCACGACGGTAAATTTCCTTCGCTTCAGCCAGCGTCAGATTCTTAATATCGATATGCGGGTAAGTGTTTGCAGCGATACCATACTTAGTACCTTTTAACTGGCCCTTACCTACTATGCCGCCAGTCCAGTTACCCGGGTCACTTCGTAAATTGGTATAACCTGCTTCATGCCCAATCAGCCGCTCGAATGCCTGCTCAAAGGTAATCGTGTTATCAGGAAGCGATGCAAAGCCTAAAACGGTTGGCTCTGGATTAAGCTCGGGCTGAGCTTTCTTGCGGCCAATAATGGTGGCCAGTAAAACAAGGATGATAGATACAATGCTTTGATAGGTTGCTGGCAGCACATTTGCATTAGATACTTCCTGCAGAACCAGTTGCAGACAGGATAAAAAAAGCGCCATATAGGCGCCATATTTTACTGAGTCAAATTTCCAGACACTTTCGTTTATTAATTTCATGGTTGATTCTCATTTAATAGGTTAATTTTTTCTGTTGGTCAATTTGATTTCGCATTGCAGCCAGATCTGTATCCATACGGATCTGTTTAGATTCAGCAATTGCCATTTTTTGATTCAATAGCGCATTATCTTTTTCAAGCGATCTATTGCCTTGAAAGACATACCCACCAAAAGCAACAAGAGCAGCAAGAGCGGTGCCTCCAAGTCCTTTTGCAAAGGTAAGGCCACCCTTGGCCTGGTTCATATCTGCCTGAAGCAAATCAATATCACGTCGGTTTGCGACTGCTTGTGACCGATAATATTCATCGCGTTCTGACAAGCGAATCACGTTGTTATTCAGCTCGCCCATTTCTTGCCGGAGTTGATCGAGCTTTTTCTCGACTCTTACTCCATAAGTCTCACTATCAGGCATATAGCCTCCTCATTTCTTAGATATAAAAAAAGCACCCCGTAGGGTGCTTAAACTGTTTTAGCTTTCTTAAATTTCTATCTGTAACACCCTGCCTTCAGGCGCTGGACGCTTGATCTCGTTGTTAGATACAAATACCCGGATACCGGTGGCGTATTTGGTACTGCTGGTGCACAGAACCAATCCGCTACCATCGACCACTAAAACCTTATAATTGGGATGATCTGCTGAGGTGATGGTGCCAATGAACTCCGGAGCCTTGGGCAATAAGTCGATTAAACGCTGTAATGGATTACTCACGATTGATGCTCTCCACTTTAATACTCTGGTTAATCACCGCATGATTAAATGACACGTTGACCCCATCAATGATGCCCCACCATTCAGCATTAAATGCCACTAAATCACCAGGTACACATTCACTCACATCCGGACCAATCGGCATCACCAGATTGTGGGTTTCGACCAGACCTGACTTGGCTAGAACTGCTTTGCCATATGCTCCCATGCTTTCAACGGTAAACAGTGGACTGTTCGCTGTTTCCAGCAAAGTATCACCTGCAGTGCCAGTACGCTTAATCTGGCCACTTAAGCCAGAGCGGTCATTAGTTAACGTGATACCGTTATAATCAGGATAAGGCTCATAATCGGTAGACTGCTCTGTGACCAGACTTTCAGGGATCAGCCGGTCATATTCTTCAACCGTGACTGAATCCCAGAATGTTTTTTTATATTTCGGCTTAACTGTGATGGTATTGCTGCCCTTCTCGCTGTAGACAAAGCCACCTGCACTTTCAGCAATCATTTTGATTACAGCAATGGGGGTCATGTTTGAATAGCTCAGGCTGCCCGCTGGAACAATCCAGCTCAGCTCATCGATCAGCTCCCACTGCAGTGTTGTTGAGCTATTCACCCGATCCAGTTCAGCCTGACAGAGCTGCCGTGCGGTCCTTTCATTCTCCTGGGTAAATGAGCGTGTCGGTGCATAGGGAGCGTCCAGTAAAGCGGACTGGCTGCGGCCATTCAGTGTATAAGTGGTTTCGGCAAAGCGACGTGAGCGGCTGCGGTTTTCAAGCAGCATGTGATGCTCGGTACCATTCACCATGATTTTTAAAATCACAGGCTGACCATTAACCGGTTCGAGCTTTGGTATTTCAGATGCGGGTACGCTCAGGCTATATGACCAGCACCAGCGGCTGCGATCTGTACTATAACTGCCATCATAGACCAGGATATTCTGGCCATTGTCCAGACGGCTTACGGATAATTCATTCACGATATACCACCAGTTTTTTGGCGGCAGTCCTGGAATACAGTCATCTGCCCCAAAGTTTAAAATAAGGTTATGTGGATCTGGTTCACTGCACAAGCAAGTAAAGTTCAGGTCGGTACTGCCAATATATTCAGGAAGCTCAGGTTGTGGCCAGGGTTGAACCGGATGCTTGCGGTAATGAATGGCTTTAGCTTTATCCCAGGCAATGCTATTGGTCGTGATCAGTTCAAGGCCTTTATCCCACTCGAATGTAAAACACTTTTCAAAGACGTGGGCGACTTGATGTGAATAGGTCAAGTTTTGGCGCTTCCGTACCAGCTCCACCCAATCAAATGTCCGGTTGATCCTAAGCCTACTTCCCTCTTCAAAAACTAATGTTCGCGCTTTGGCCAGTCTTTTGTTTTCCTGCCAGATAAAGTACGCATCACTAGATAAACCAGTGGCCTGCTCATGCTGCAGCTGAACCGAGCGGTACAGCAAGGCAGCCTTTTCAAAGCCAAGTAATGCCTGATTACTCAGGCTTAAACTGTGCTCAAAATAAAAGGCGCTGTGATGCGCCCGTAATACCGGTTTAGCCCAAGGGAGTTTGATTATACTTAAACAAGGCAAGGCCAGTTGATACTCGGCAGCCAAGTAACGCTCTACACCACGAATAAAGTTGATATCGAAAATTGCTTCAATCCCAGTTTTGAAACTGGTATCCGCAACTGAATCAATAACACATCGATTTTCACTATAGCTGGCCTGCAGCTCAAAACTAAAACCTGTATCCAGAGCAGTATTAAGCTCTGCATCAAGATCAAGATTTTCTTTAAACTCGGCAGCAAGTTCAAATGTAAATTGTGTTTCCAGCCGGGTATCAATACTGATTGCAACAACATCACTGTCCCAGCCGAAATTTAATTCAGTTGAACCGGTCCATGGCTGGGTGAAGTCCAGCACAATGCCAGAATCGACAGGTTGTTCCGGCTCCTGATCAGCAAAGAGAGCTGTTAGCTCAACATTAATTTCCGTATCTAGCAGTGTTTCAATGCTTGCAGTATCGGTACCTGTGTCCGTATGGACTGCAGTGAGTTCAAATGAGGACTCAGTAATTAAAACAGTATCGATAACTGCAGATATATCGTCCCCAAAATTAAGACCGGTGCTCCCATCGGCCTGATGTTTAAAGTTAAGAACAATGTGATGGCTGTCAGTATTGTCCGCTTTAAATTCCAGATTTAAATTATGGGCATCCGTGGTCCCCAGCTTGTTTTTAAAATCCACATGAGCACCTCAGGTTACGGTTTTAACTTGATAGATTGAATGGTTAAGGTGCCACCCACGACTAGATTGGTATTGGCCAGACTGATATCTGTCCCTATAGTCAGATCTGCTGCAGCTTCCCCGGCACCGTTATAGATCCGCGCCCAGCTTGCCGTACCTGCTTTAATGACCGTTGCTGTGTCAGAGGGTTGTAATTCAACATGGGTGACTGTTACTTCCTTGATACAGGGTTCAGGTAAGTTTAGTGTTACCAAGGCATTTCCTTGATCTGCGGCTTCTTCTGGACCTGCTGGCTGCTCACCCTCATAAAAAATAACGGTAGCACTCTGGCTACCGCTATCTAAAAAGCTGGCAAAGGCTTGAATCATGGCAAGCTTTGCCTTAACCGATGTTTTACTCATTTAGCTACCACCTTGTCCTGAATGACTGCGTTATATTGATTGTTAGGGTCAAAGGCGATGACAAAACATTCCAGGCCAATCGCAATATTTCTAAAATGGTAAGTACCATCCGATCTGGATTTGGTTTCCCAAAGTAATTGTCGGGTACTGCGCTTAAATACACATACCGGGACAGGAAAATAACTTTGGCCCAGTTTTTTGGTGGTTCCCTTGATACAACCGAAACCCTGATCCGGTGAAGATATAGTGATCAGCGGTTTGGGCAACTTCAAGATCATATATTTCCGGTCTTTGAGCTTTACATAATCAGGTACATAACCGCCAAAAAAGGTTCTAAAAATTTTAAGCAATTTTGACCTCCTCTACTGGAAAGGCCAGATAGACAAAGTTGAAGGTACTGTAGGACGCGCTAATAAAATGAATCAGACATTTGCTATTCATATCAATGTCGTAAGTGGTTGATGGTGAACTTATTGATTTTGGTGGCGGCGTATTTGAAGCTGCATATTTAGCCACATACATTCCTGCAGCGATCGCGCCAACCAGTTGTTTTGTCGTGAACTCATAACAAAAAACAGGCGCTGCGGTCGTAGTATTGAATGTGTCTATGGAAATGGGTAAAAATGATGAGTTCGCCTGAGGCATTGTAAATAATGCATTGCCTTCATTTGTGGGGGCCAGGTCAAAAACTACCCTGATATTACCAATATATCCCCGACCTGCTTCTCCCTGAAAATTCAGCCCGTTTCCTCCCATGTTTGCATAGGACTCACCTATCAATACCGGATATTGCAATACTGCATAATCAAGAGTGCAGGTTGGTGCAAAACCTGTAACACGCCCCTGATCACCTGCACTGGAATGCAGGCTAAACAGGTGGTACGGACTACCCACAATACAGCCTTTTCCAAACATGGCTTCACCCTGTTTATATGTATATGTGTCATAAGAAGAGTCTGCAAAAAAACTATACTCCCACTTCATGCCAGGTCCAGGAGTCTGTACACTTGCTGTTTCAATAAGTGCATCGCTATCTGTAATGTTACCGGTAGCTGTATCAAAGCTTTTACCAATACATGGACTGATACAGTTTCGTCTTGCCGGCTGGTTCTGGAAACACAGTCTTAAATAAAGGGCTGATTCATCCAGAGCCTTAAATTTGTACACATGAATATTTGCCTGTTCGTAGACCAGTTCATACCCCAGTGAAGCTACATACGTGGTGAAATTTCCAGATATGGCAGCTGGCGCATTGTCGATGGTTAAAGTCACCGACTGGGCAGTAACACTGTCAATTACAAATTCGCCCTTGTTGATGTTTACAAGTGCCGGGCTATTCAGCTTAAGTACCCGATCTGCTGCATAGCCATGACTTCCCCCATAATTGAGTGTGACCTGATTTCCCTCGACCGTAACACTTGATACAGTTTGCGTGTTATAGCCTTGAGCCAGCATTTTTTTAAAACGATCCGGAAAAAGACTTTTTGAGCCTGCACTGAAATCCAGGCCGATATCTGCAAAATCAAACATCTTGGTCTGTGTCTGCTTCATTACCATTTTTATTTACCCATTAAAAAGACCGCTTAACGCGGCCATAATTGATTTAACTTTTAAACCACGCGGTCAATGTCACCGCGCAGCATGATTTGAAACTGATCTGATAGCACTGTCGGTTCGGACTGCTTTACGGTGCGAATGACCCAGACCGGGAAGGTTGCAGCCACTGTGTTAAAGCGCAGCACGTTACCACTCACCCAGCCCTGTCCCCAGCCTTCTTTTTTAATGATGAAATACGGTACACCGGTCACCGGATTAATTGGGGCATAGTCTGTGTTGATAGTTCCTGTACCAATCTGTCCCGAGTATTCACCCACACAGCGGAACGATTGATCTCCAGTAAAAACCAGCGCCCAGCGTTCCTGAATTGCACCATTATTCGTGACTGCAATTGGATATAAGGCATCATTGTAATTGGCTGAAATTGCCCCACCAGTGGCCTCATCTGACCAGATACTATCCCAAGTCTGTTGTACAAATTTCCCAGTGGACCGGGCCTGCATATCACCAATGACCAACGCTGAACCGACAATGGTATTTTCAGCATCATAATTGTGGGTCAGTGGCTTGGTGAAGGTGAGCTGGCCGTTGATCTGCACATCACGGATCAGCAGCATGTCCTGATAGCGATATTTCATTGTCAATGGTGCGGTCAGCGCATTTAAAGCAAAATCACCGCCCAGAGTAAACTTGCCATAGTCATAGTCCACGCTGTACATATCAAACGGTACTTTTACCCCGTCGGCATCTTCAAGCTCGGCCCATGAAATGCGCTGATCTGGCAACTCATAAGTCTGGCCAGCCACATAATCCGGCAGTTCAAAGGCTTTACTGGAACTGACAATAGCAATATCACCAACCCGGTAAATCGGTACCCGGCCATCCAGCGGCAGACGTGTAGCGGATAGCCCCAAGATCTCAGCATCCAGTGGAATATAAGTATAAGCCACCGCATTATAACGTACAGTCTCCGGCGCAACCCATACCGGTATATTAATGTACCTTTTGCCAGCTTCATCGTACTCGAGCAGAACGTCATACCAGTCCTGCTCTTCAATTCCTGTACGATTACTTTCCGTGATTTCAGTCTTGGTATAAAAAAACAGATCCACAAAACCGGTATCGTAATTAATCTGGCCATGTGCACGGCTGGTTTCAATGATGCCATCGTCATCAGCCCGCAGTGTCAGCTGCCCAAAGTCCAGTGTGGCGACGACGACTGTTAATGATCCGGGACGCAGCGGACTGACCGGTGTTCTAAAGCTGATACGGTTGACCGGGGGCATATCTGTGGTGGTGGTTAAAGACTGCAGTGTCAGACGGTTATCGGTATTTGGTGTCCAGCTTTCGATTTCGATCTTGCCGGTACCATATTGAATAATGCCCGATGCAATTGCGCTGTTGTTTGTTGGGTCCGGGTTACGATAAATTGTACCGTCGCGGTCCACAAAAGTATCTGTGCCAAGATTGAAGCGAACTGATTTTGTCAGGATCTGCTCATCAAAACCCTGGGTCAGATCAAAGCGCAGCTTGTCACCGGTAATCTGTTTGACCCCGGCACTTACGCCTGAAGTATCCCGGTATTTCACACTAATACTGGTTGCCCGGTATGCCCCGAGCTGCACTATTTCTTCCTTAATTTGAGAAGTGGCGGGTAAATAAAATGACATAATTATGCTGCTCCATAGACCGCAGTTGGTATATAGGATTTGGTGAAAACCGAGCTGGTCGCCTCAGGAATAATTTCTACCGCACCTGTTGCATAGGTGATGGTGCCCTGTACTTTACCTTTGCTATCAACCAGATTGCCGACTTCGGCATTCACTGGAATATCAGTTAAAACCACTGTACCGATGACTGACCCGATTTGATCAGCAACCGGTACACTTAACTCAACACTATTGGGTTGTATTGCAGCGCCGGAACCAATGGTAAATTTCAGCTTTTGATCAGCTGGCATGACATTTTCAACAGTCTGACCAAGCGGTA
This sequence comes from Acinetobacter sp. UBA6571, assembly GCF_002434085.1. NCBI lineage: Bacteria > Pseudomonadati > Pseudomonadota > Gammaproteobacteria > Moraxellales > Moraxellaceae > Acinetobacter > Acinetobacter sp. UBA6571. Next base: position 9,990 of record NZ_DJJJ01000001.1, read on the forward strand.
CGCCATAGCTATAGTTAATGGTAAAGACCGTGTTTTTCTGCGGCAGTTTATTTGGGACCAGCCGGCCTTGACCGCTGGCATAGTTAAAGGTACCCGTGGCATCGCCACCAAACTGACCTAAGGTGTTAGTAGTCGCGGTCATACTCTTGCCTTCGAGCAACCATTTTACTGTCACGCTGCCTGAGGCTATTCCTGCTTGCTGCAAATCAAACTCGAATGCTGCCGGCTCAACCGCAAGACCTGAGCGTACAAAGGTTGCCAGCGGTGTACCCCACAGCAACAGAATTGGTGTATTCACATCCGGTAAGGCACCCGTCGTAATAGACCAGGAACCGGTCTCATAGTTGACTGCGCCAGAGCCAAACGAAGTACTTGCACCTTTTAATTGCCCCGAACCATCATCTTTCAGTTCATAAAACTTGCCCTGTGACATATAAGAAACTGAAAGGCTGCCCGGCGCAGGCGGTGGTACCAGTACACCGGTCCAGTTGGCACTCTGGTTTTGTTGAGTAACGGGCCGGGTTTCAGACTGGAAGTACTGGTTGGGTGCTGAAGCAGGCTTAAAGGTCATGCTTAAGTTTGCAGATCCTGCACCTGCAGCTTGCGTCCACTGGATCAGCCCGCGTTGGTAATCAATTGTTCCAACCTGGGTACCAGAAGTGTTTTTAAGCAGTCCGCCCTGATCAGTGATCTGCTGGCCAAACAGGTTAAACGAGACACTCGATGGCATGACAGATGAACCAATATATAGGTTCTGAGCGGTACCAATGGTGGTCGAGTAAGTTGCAGTAATAGCAGCAGTGTTACCCGGTACCAGCACCATACTTTCCCCAGCTGCGTTTACATCTACAATTGGCGTTTCGGTTTGGGCAGATGGTACCAGTTGAGCAAAGATACTTTTTGCATTTACAGTAAACTCACCGACTTTGGCATCATTGGCCAGATTAGATGAGGCGTAATACTTACCTGTATCGGCTACGATGGTATCCCGTAAAATCGTTTCGGACTTTTCGCCGCTATACCATTGTCTTGCAGAGAGTCCGACATAATCCTGATCGAGTGGATCATTGATACTGTAGGTGGCAATTTTATATTCAACTTCCTTCCCATCGATGACCATCTTGGCAATACGGGTTTCAACTTTGGTGATGCGAACATACTGCTCATGCTGCAGTGCCTGGCCTTCTTTCGAGACCAGTACCAGCGTACTGCCCACCGAGCTTTCGACTTCACTCAGAAACATCGCCACCTGCAGGGTTTTCATACCGGCATAATGTGTATCCAGTGGACTCCCTGCCGCCTGTCCACCCTTGGCCAGATAGTTTTCAATCCGGTTCTGGGCGGACTTGCGCTCATCAATCCATGACTTTGTACTAAACAGCAAAGCTGAGACATTGGGATCTTTCGGGTTTTCCGAGATGAAGACCGTAGCCCCCATAAGCAAATCTGTATCATTCGTTGTCACGGCGGGGAACAGTTTACGCAGTGACACATCACCCATGGTGCGGTCAAGTTCAGACACATCATTAAACAGGTTGTTGCTCTGGCCGTCTTCAATGATCTGGCCAGAGTACTTACCGCCACCATCTTCTGTATCGCTCAGGCGCTCAGATTTATAGAGCACCAGATTTTTAGTTTCAATTGCCACTGTATAGTTCCCCCACTTCAATAAAACGTAAAGTCACGTTGTAATAGTCATCCTCAGATACAGATGGAATTCCCTTCACTGGAGCAGCTTCCAAAGCCCCGGCTTCATGGTTAAAAATCACATGAAATTCACGTCTGTCGTGCTGATACTCAAAAGCCAGAATGAATTGTTCAGATAAAGCAGACCAGGCTTGAACCGTGCGTAAATCACGGCGTTTGATCCAGCCCATCGTGTTATCTGCCGGTTCCAGCACAATTGAACGACCTGCTTTTTTACGGCCCTCCTGGATAATTAGAGAACCATCAATAGCCCGACTCTGTTTCTGCTCGATGGGCTTCCATTCAAATTCATCAGACCATAAAAAACCGTCCTCAAGCGGGACGGTTTCTGATGTAGACACTCGTATTAATTTCATTAGCTACTCTTTTTTATCATTTCCAGTTTTCTCAGCATCGATTCCAGATCATCACCATCATTAGGCGATCCATACATTGTTGCGGTTTTACCATTGCCTAGATCAAACTCATAACGTACGGTTCTGGCTGGATCTGATACCGGTAAACTGGTTTTAGGATAGCTCACATCCGGAGCCAGGCTGTTGATATTCACCTCAGGCACAACTGTTTTAGCTTTGGAGCTTGCACCTACACTGCCCGACTTGCCTGCATACTCTTCCAGCTTTTCCAGCTGCTCGGCAATGTACATATAATTGCCCGTCTGTTTCTGGTTGTCGTATGCAGAGACACCATAACGCGCAGCATATTCATGAGAGGCTGAACGGTAATAACCACCTGGACCCTGTTGAGCGGTCTGGAACAGTTCTTTAGCTTTCTGCTTAACATTGCCCCCATAACCCATTTCAGTCAGCTGCTGCTCAATCTCATCAACTGAATAACCGTTTTTAGCCATGACTCCAGTTTTAGAGGCTTTAAGCTTGCCCTGCATGGCAGTAAGCGCTTCTGACCAGGCTTCAGTAGAGGATTTGGCCTCCTCTCTTGCGACCCGGCCAGCTTCACGGTAACCATCACCAATGGCACTGGCTGAGTTCTCTACCCGATTATTGGCTTTGGCCCAGTCATTCATGGTTTTGACTACAGCCTGACCGCTGTCATCAATCTGGATTTCCAGATTGCGGCCTGCATTCGCAGCATTAGTCGCAGCAATCACACCTGCATCACCCGATGCTGCTGCAGACTGAGCAGCTTTCTCATATGCTTTCTGGATACCTTCAGCAGTCGCCTTTCCGCTATCCCGAATTGTGATGTAGTCCATTAAGGCTTGCTGGGCGGCCAACTTTAATTGCTCTTTGGTTTGGATGCCTAATCGCTTAAATGCTTCAGTAACCGGATCAATATCATCTGGTAATCCTTGAGCCTGCATTTTGATAGCAATGAGGCCTTGCTCTACTTGAGCAGTCGAAACTTTACCTTGATCTCCAAACTCTTGAAGCTTGGCTTTGGCCATATCAATTTCAGCTTGGCTCTTGGCCTTACTAAGCCAATCCTCCCATGCCTGGTAAAGAACATCACCGGCTTGTTTACCCGTATACCCCACCTCACCCAACTTGATCTTAAGTCCATCCAGTTCATTCCCGGAACTGGAAAATGACTTTGAGACTTTGTTTAGCGACACATCTAGATCAACACCAAATAGCTTGGCAGCAGCAGAGGCTCTTGAATATGCAGTTTCAGCCACTTGGCCAGATCCAGTATTAGCTTTATTTAATTCAGCTATACGTAAATCACGGTTATTGGCCAACTCTGCTTCTTTGGTATTGATGGCGGTAATGGACGCCTGAGCAGAAGCTAAAGCATTTAGATCACCAGACTTCTTGGCCTCCTCGATCTGCTTATCCAGTAAAACTCGTTCAACAGCAGCTTGTTTTTGGTAGGCAAGCAATTCTTCGTCTGCTTTTTTGACATTCTCCTTGGCAAGCTTAAGTGCTTCCTCTTTCTCTTTAGCTTTTTCTGCTGCCTGCGCTGCGCTTTCCCCAGCTTGAACAGATACTTTGCCAGCTTCATCAATGGTAACGATGTAGCCTTTGGTTAATAGATCAGCCTGCATCACGCCGTCCATGACACCGCCATTGGCTTTGATAGCAGCCTCGGCATAATCTTGAGCAGAAGCCAGCATATCCTTATCTAATGCGGCCTTATTGGCTGCATGCTCCTTCTCGCGGCCTTCCAGCTCATTAGATTTTTGGATAATTGCATCAATGGTCGACTGGTTGCCATCCTTGCGAGCCTGATTTAATTGTGTATCAATGGCAGCACGTTCAGCTGCCAAATCTTTAGACTTTTGGGTAAATTCTTGATTCTGCTTTGCTAGTTCTGCAAAGGTGGCATTGTTGCTCTGCAGGGATTCTTGGTTTTTCTGATCTTGGGTCTTTCCAATGTCTTCAATAGCAGCAATACCTGCAGATTTAAAGCCCATTGCACCAGCAGTTGCACGGTCATAATAATCCTGTGCTTTCTTGGCCATTGCATCCATATCTGCAATAGCCTGATCCTTGGCATCGCCCCATTTGAAATTGGCTTTAAACCCTATCCATGCAGCACCAACATCATAAAACACGCCAGCAAGCAGGTTGGAAACTATACTAATTGCTTCAAAACCATCACCAATGAATCCAAATACTACATTGAGAGCCTGCAGGGCTTTGGTGAAGCCATTAGTCTTATCTTTTGCTGTATCTATGCCGCTTTCAAAATTAAATATTGCTCCAAGGAGTGTATTTAACTGATCTACAGTGTTTCCAATTCCAGTCCCTATAGTACTGGCCATAGACTTTACAGTCTCATAAGCAGTACTTAATGCCTCTTTAAGTGCTTCAAATGTGGCTGGGTCAATCTTCTTAAGCTGATCCCCTACCCAGATAAATCCCTCGCCAATGTCCTCAAGTATGGTCTCCACTACGTCCATATTGTCAGCAAGAGTAACCAGCCATTGCGCCACAGTTGCAGATGCGCCGTTTGCTTGGTCCATGGTGCCAATCAAGATTTGCCATTGTGTAGTGATACGCTGCAATGCGTTACCAATGGTGGTTGGGAACTTAGCATAATCAGCTTCAATTGCAGCGGATTGGCTTTGTAATGCCTTGATTACGCGCTCAGCAGATAACTCGCCGTTTTCTGCCATAGTACGTAACTCACCTGTAGTCACACCAAGGGATTGAGCCAAGGCTTTAGAAATTCCTGGAGCCTGTTCCATGATTGAGTTGAACTCATCACCACGGAGTACTCCAGATTGCAGTGCCTGGGTAAACTGGACAATAGCATCTTCACTGGCCTGTGCTGATCCACCTCCTGTTTGAATGGCCATATTGATGGTTTTTACCAGTTCCAGACTTTGCTGCTGGGTCATTCCCATCTGTTTGCCAACATCATTCACCTTGGTAAATAAACTACCAGTAGCCTCAAGACTTGAATTTGTTGCTAGTGCTACCTGGTGAACACCCGCCATTGCAGATGTGAAGTCACCACCATCTTTAGTCGCAATGTTGATTCGGGCAGAAAGATTTGTGTATGAATCGGCTGCTGCAACCAATCCACTGACCGACACACCAACACCAACCGCAGCCATCGCGGCAACAAGTGCATTGACAGCAAATTTAGCACCATCCATGCCCTGCTGTAGACCAGTGGTATTTGCCAACAGGTTTAAGCGAAAGTCTAAATTTCCAGCCATCTGGTTTCTCCGGGCAATAAAAACCCGCTCAATGGCAGGTAAAATTTTAGGTATTAAAAAACCCGCCGAAGCGGGTATGTGTTAGACATTAAAAAAGTACCCTAAGGTGCTTTTGATTTATTAAGAATTACTCTTGAGTCCAAACTGATTTTTACAACCAGTTGATAGCTCTATTGCATTGGATAGCTTATTCAAATAACTAACTTTTAAATCTGGTATTTTCAAATTTCCTCTTATGTCGTTTTGCATAAAATATAAATACATTGTCAAGTCATCATTCATAGCATCCAAAAGCTTACCCTTTGCATCTTTTAAGCAGCCAGTAATGTTTGTGGATCTCAATTCATCGTGTATTTTTCTCAACTCGGTAACCGGAGCTGAGGCTGCAATGCGAGATGTAGATCCGGCAATATTATCCTGAGACATCCATTTAGCTAACAAAGACATAAATAATTTATATTCTTGTTGTTCAATTTCTATTTTTTGAGCTTTTTCTAGCTCAGCAGCCTGTTCTATTTTTTTCCTCTCTGCCTGCTTTGCTTTTAACTCCATTTCATGCTTCTTTTGAGCCTCAGCTTCAGCCTGCTTTTCCATCTCTAGCTTCTGCTGATGTGCAATCTCAGCCTGCTTCAATCTTTCGGCTGACGCCTTATTGCTTTGGTGCATAAAATAAAACATGCCGGATGCTAAAACCAAAAGGCCAATAATTAAATACTTCACCAAAGAACCCCCCCCTAAATTATTATTTTCACATCATAACTTTAGGAAGATAGTCGATCAATCAGAAATCATTTCTTTCTTAAATGATTCAAAACCTTTCTTGTCAGCTTGAGCCACACGCGCCGCAATAGCGTTATTGAAGATTCCCTGCTTGTACAGCTTGTTTGCTGCCTTAACGTAGTTCTGGAATGCACCGTAAGTCATTTCCATGATTTCACTATGCTGATGGCCCATTGATACTAGAAACTGGAATGAATCAAACCAAGTGGAGTCATCTTTCTTTTTAATACCACGCTTTGGCTTTTCATACTTGAAGTAAGCCTGATTAACCAAAAGCACTGCTTTAAGCAAATCCTTAAATCCTTGCTCATCAGCGGCAAGTTTAAGTAATGATTCATTATCCAGATCGGTTACACATGTAATTGTTGAAATGACCTGCACACCATGAGCTGTAAATAACTCATTCAAAATCTCATCTGAATGATCTTTATCTTTGATGAAGTTCTTAAGTACTTCCGCATGGGTTGCCCAAGTGTCAAAATCTTTTATCTGGATCTGGTGAACTTCAACATCATTCACTGTGATAGAGCGATTAGCTGCTAGAAAAAAATCATTCATGAGGGGATCTCGAAAAAGCCACCCGAAGGTGGCGTTGGTTTGAATTTCGTATTTAAAATCCAGAATAGTTTTTGTTTATTCATCATCTTTAAAATCTAAGGATGGCTGAGCCTCCTTAATTAGATTATCCAGTTCTTTTAGTAATGCTGGCTTAGTTTGTTTGCCGTGGATTGATAGGAGGCTTGCTGCACCTGACAGAGATTGAGTAATCACCTCAAGTTGTGCTGAAAGCTTGCCAATGCGCACCTGTAGCCCATCCTTGAGTTGACGAGCCAATTCCTCTTGCTCGATGTAGTATTTGCGGATCTCATGACCTTTTTTATTGCGCTCCATCATCCCAAGGTGTTTGGTCATATCCACTGAGATGATGTACTCAATTAGGTTTTGTCCTGTTTTTGAAAGCTCCTCTTTTTTGAGGAGCTTAATAAAATCAAAATTCTCTTCAAAGCCACATTGTTTAATGCGTCGCTTAATCCAATCCGAAAAGTCCGTCTTAACCTCTAGCATTTTATGTAGGTCACGCGCATTCACGCCGAGCTGAACTTTTCCATTTAATTCGACTTCGACAAATGGGGTTTGATTTTCAATTTTTACGATTGCATTCATTGATCTGCTCCGACTACTCATTAAAAAAGAAGCACTGGCAAGAAGATGCAATGAATAGTCGAAACGACCATCTTCTTTTCGGGGATCAGCCTAGCCAGTGGTTTGCCTGAAAACAGGCGTAAAAAAAAGCCCTGCATTACTGCAAGGCTTATTTTTTCAGTTAGAAAATTGTCTAATCGTCCAATTTTCTTGTTTTGTTACTTAAGTTCCGTGCATTAAAAAAGCCGACTTGTTAGGCCGGCTTCGCTTTAAAAAATATACTTCTCTGTCATCAGGGTAGTAAATTACATAGGTTTGTATATGAGCCATATACAAGACGATATGCTATAAACACAGGCACAAAAAAAGACGCTTATGCGCCCCTGTGCCTGTATTTTGGATTTAGTTACTCAGCTTTAAGTATCAAGCTGCTACATTAAAACGATCAATGTGGCCAAACATGCTAAGTTCAGCATCATTTACCTTGGTAATGTCAGCCAGGCATTCGCCCTCAATATCGTAACTAGAGAAATCTTCATTGATCAGATCAAATTCCGTTTCCGGTGAAAACTCCACACGCCATAAAGTCACGGCAACCTTATCTCCTTTATAGGTATCAACACCTTTAAAGAAGAAGCGGTATTCATTGCCGATATCGTTTGCAATCGCAGTACGTGTTAATTTTCCGGCTTTACCTGACCACTTAACGTCACCAGTCGGTGCAATATTAAAAATCACTGTACCGAATGCCGAATCGAGTACATAGGTACTGGTATCAATATCTGTATCAGCGCCGTCTTTAAACTTAACTTCTGACAGATTACGCTCACCCAGATCAATCATGGTCCCAGCTTCAACAGTACCTAGTGAGCGATCAGCAATAGTGCTTGCAGATACTTCAGTAACTTTACCACTCATCACCATGGCAAGATTTTGCTTGGTTACCTCTTCCAGGGTGCCGTTTACAGATACTCCTGTCTGCTTTCGCAGTACTGCATCTTTCGTACGAAAACCTGTTTTTGACTCATAGTGATCGGTCGAATCCGAAGTAATTTGAAGCTGCAGGGCCGGCATACTTCCTACTGGAAACATACCTGATACCGCACCATTAATAATTTTAGCCAGGAACAGTTCACCCTGTAACGAAATAACGTCTGGTTTATTTCCCATCTGCTTTTACCTCTTTTGTAGTTTTTGCTGCAGCTGGTTTCGACTCTTCAGAGGGCTTTTCTACCTCCTTGATCGTACCTGCATCTAATTGCTGTCGGATTTCAGCATCGGTGAGTCCACCCACGAAATCCCCTTTTTTGAAACGCCCTAATGGTTGTTGGGCTACATATTGCTTTGCTGCCATGACTGGCTCCTAATTAGTAAATTTGATTTCAAATAAGAAAGGGAAATACGCAAAGCCTGAAGATGAGCCAATTTGCACACCCGCATCAACACGCTCAAATGACCGAAAGCCTGCAATCTGAGGATTAAAGCCTTGCATCTTACTTAACAATTCACGGATCAGCGGATCTGCTTCTTTACGAATATTGCTCGTTTGATTAAGTTGCGATGATGCATCACGTACAGTTAAAACGATCAACCATTGCTGAGTGACCATATTCGACCTACCTTGCCCAACATTATCGCCCACCCGATCACCGACATAAATTACATTTAAAGCGGGAGCTATGTTTGTAATCTGAAGCATGTCATCAACGCTAAACGGTGTATTTACTGCCAAAATGCCTTCACTGGGTGTTAGCAACTCAACAATCTTCGGTTCAACTGCAAAATAATCACTTAGCATTAAGTAATAACTCCAACAAATACTCTTCAATCTCAAACAGAACTTCCTGAGAGTCATCCACAGACATGCCAAGAAATGGGCGCGGCGGAATAGTGACGCTTTTAACTTGTGCCCAGCCACCCATTGACGATTTAAACTTCAAATACTTGCCATTTTTGGCAGTAATTCGAGCACCGAAATGCATAACAGGAGCATAAAACACATTGGTTCCAACGGTGACGCGCTTGCCATCGCTAGAAACAGTGTATTTAATTGAGTTATACAATCGACTTGTATCACGAAGCGTTGTACCGCCCTGAAGCTTTGCACGCCATGACTTTTGCCAAGGCTTATCATCAGTACCAATACCGGTATTAATACGCTGTTTTGTATTGTGTTCTAGTATTGAGCCGATGTTGTGCATCAACTTGGAGTGGTCGCCAGCTTCCTTTAAAACTCTGTTCAGCCACTCGGTTATCTTTTCTTGACCGTGAAATTGAATAGTATCCGCCATGATTAAAGACTCGGCATATCATCAAGTTTTGCGTTTGAGAAAACACCACCTGTGTACGTCGTCCCAAGTGGTGCGCTAGCTCTAACTTTTTTCGGCTTGGTTACTTCTTGAGTTTCAGCATCCTGAATTAGAAGCGTTGCCTTCCCATCCGCCACGCGTTTTAAAAACCCGATTGCATCTTCATATCGCTGACGCACTTGGTCGGACGCTTTGGAACGCCACAGTAAGAATCGAGCAATATCGCAGATATAGATTTTTAAGTTTTTAGGGGGGTCGGAAAGCGGCACATCGTAGATGACCCCGATATAACCATCGGCAATATCAGACGCATCTTCGATGTAGGAGTTGACCGACTCATTAGCAGTCAAACTTCGTTCTAATTGTGAGACCTCAACCTCTCCGTAACGCAAGACCAGATCGGCTCGGTTTGCGTACATAGGTCACCTATTTGGTTGAAACTACTTTCACCAATGCTTTTGGCTTAGCAACGATTGGTAATTGGTTTGATTGAACATGAAGCTCAAAGCCACGGTTGTGCTTCAATGGCTCTTGAGATGCGTAATACGGCAATGCAAGCGTATTCACCGTGTCAGAGAAGTCAGCAGGAGCTAATGCGTTTAAGAATACATCTTGTGTGCCAAGTGGGTATGCATGACCTTCTTTCACACCAATCAGCGGTACACCACCAATTTTTTGACGGTTCACAATGAATTTTAAGCCGCCAAATTCAAAGCCTGATTTGTTACCGGTTGCAAGAACATCAGCGCCTTTAGACCAGTTTAAGAACACTTCACGCACGTTTTTGTGAGCAACCAAGGCATCGTAAAATGCACGATCAACTTCGACTTCAATACCTGATGTAGTTTCTTGACCTAGACCATCTTCGATTTGATCAATAACGTCTTGGCACTTAGCAGCCACATCAGTAGTTGCAACTCCCAATTCAAAATCAACAACCTGCGGAGCAACACCGAAGCGCGTGTTGTAGTTTACAATCACTGTGCCATCAGCATCTAAAATGATGCCCTGTTTTGCTTTCGTGCGACGATAAGCAAGTGTGGTATCGATTTTATTTTTCATGATCTGAAGTTTATCGAGCACCTTGCCATTTACAGTTTCAGCAGCAGTACCGCCAAACGCGCGCACACCCATCACATCAGATGCTTTCACAACATCTTCAAGTGGCATGTGCGGAATCGCAAAGGTCTCTAAAGTTCGAGTACCGCTGCTATTTTTTGGAGCAACACCACCCCAGGCAGTTGTTGGCACTAAAACCGTGTCTTCAGCATAAAATTCAACTTCAAACGCACTGGTTGTGCCTGGTACGTTGCGAAATAAATTCACATCGTTTGGATTGCCAATGCGAGTTGGTAAACTTGTAATAGCAGTGGATAATTCCTGTGTACTAAATTCTAATTCGCCCATTCTTTTTCCCCTTATGCCGAGCGCACAGTAGTGATGCCAAGAGTCTTAAGACCAGCAACAACAGTCGCCAAGTCATCCGCTTCGACTTTTAATTTTTCAGCCACAATGCGCGCTTGATGAGCCAAGATCACGCCTTCGCCTTTTTCAGTGGTTGTTTTCACTGCACCAATTGCGATACCTGCAACAGCCCCAGTGCCATCAAATGCAACGATGTCGCCTGATGCATCTAGTGATACTGGTTGACCGTCTTCAATCGTTTGATTGATTGCTACGGTTGCATTTTCACGACTCGGACGATGGTTGCCATCTAATTCCCAAGCCAGCCAATCCGACGTTACGCCTTTTTTAGTTACAGCCATTTTGTATTACCCCTTATTTACGTGCTTTAGCCTGGTCAGCGAGTGACATCGGCTTTGCGTTGAATTGATTTTGAGCTGGATCGCCACCTGCTTGGTGTTTAGTCAGGTGGTCAGGTAGACCTTGCTTTTTTAAAGTTGAATTTGCTGAAAATTTGCGAATTTGAGCAGCGGAAAATGCAAATGCAGCATCGTCCAGTTTTGCCATTTCGGCTTTTTCTTCTACTGAAAATTCAGTTTTGGTTTCAGCGGTTAGTGCCGTGATTTCAGCCTCACGCTTTTCAGCAGCGAATTTCTTCACATCTGATTCGAGTTGAGTGTTTTTCTGCTCAAGCTCTTGAATTTTGGCTTTCGCCTGTTCTAATTCGGTCACGTTAGTGCCCTCTTTGGTTGGTTGGGTTGGGTTGTGACTTGCCGCCACTGCACTTGTATTGTCATCAGCACCTAAGGCACAAAAAGATACTTCACGGATACGACCGCCACGGAACACTGTGATAGGCCCTTGATACGTTTTACCGTTCACTGTTACCGCTTGATCCGCTGCAATATCTTCGGTTGAGCTAGGCTCAATACGCACCGACATCTGCCACGGAAAGCCATCATCTGAGTCTTGAGCGACTTGTGAGCCAAACTCATTACTCATTAAGTCGCCCGAGATAACCAAACCTTGTGCATAGTCAATACTGTGACTATTGATCGCCCCTGCTCGTTGACTTGAACGATGCTCAAGTAATGCGGGAATACGACCTTTAATCTGAATAGAGTCCAAATCAAAAATAACTCGATCCCAATACCAGTGATCAAGGATCGGCTCACCGCTGTACGCCACACCTGTAAAGGTTCGTTTCTTTTTCCCTTCGACTGGCTGCTCAACAGCAAACTGCCCAAGTTCAAAGCAAAACTGATCTTTTGGCTTTTCTTGTAGTTCTGGCATTTTCATGCTCCATAAAAAGAACCGCCCAAATAGGACGGTCTTAAATTGATTTTGATTAATACAAATTAAATAATGTGTTATTTGCCACAAATAGCCGTGTAGCAAGCTCGTTTGTCTTTCTTAGCACCACTTTACTATCGGTAATGCTAATGACCTCTAAATTCAAATCAGGAGCCAATAGCGCACCTTTCAAGCCATTAATCTTAGATAAATCCAAAGCCTGCCCCTTCATGTCTAAGATTGTGATGCTTTTCCCTGCTTCAGCTGAAGTTTTAAATAAAGTTGGTGTTTGAATACCAATCACATTACCTTTTTGCAGATTAAGAGAATCAAAGCCTTTCAGATTGTTGCCTGTGAGCTTATTTTTAAGATTCTTTGCAATTGAAAGCAGCGAATCAAATGAACGTTTCATCCAGCCAACGATTGATCTGTCATCTTTCACCACGGCATTTTTAAGCAGATCAGTTAATACTTGCTCATCATCTCTTACAAGCTCGGTCAACATTCGTATTGCACTTGGCTCAACATCCTTTTTAGACTCAAGCACACGATCAACAATAGCTTCATTGACCTGTTTGGATACCTCAGACATAGGCTCAAATGCTTTCACAATTTTTTCATTCGCTTGCTGCGAGGCTAAAGCTTCGTTTTGAATATCACTTAATTTTCGTGCAAGCGGTGTATTTGTGAGTAATGCATCATCAATCTTTTCTTGAAGCACATTATTTAAGTGTTTGCCATAATTGCCCGGGCTTGTTGACCAATCTTTATCAGGCTGCACATCTGGCAATTCATCATCAATAGTAATGCCTTGCTTTTTGGCTTGCGCTTCAGTCAAAGCATCCACACCGCACCGACATAAAAAGCCATTTGGTGGGTAGTGTGTCAGCCAAAATGAGTCATCGATATGCCTAACAATATTGTTTAAAGCTAAATGACTTGGACGAACTCGACTATCCGTTAATGATGAATATTTCAAATAAGGCCGATTAGCTTTATTCTCCTGCTGCTGCGTCCAGATACCGTGAGCATAAGCATTCTGAATATTCGTGCGGAAAATATTATCCAGGTGGTGCGGGCTAAGCTCAATCCCTGACTCTTTAACCGCCTTTTGAAACTCTTGAAATGTCGAACCGCTTTCAATTGCTTTGTTAGATAGATTGATTACAGTCTTAATCTGATCAAGTGAAGCCAATCCACTTACTGTGGTTGCGTATTGTCTTGCATTCAAATCCAATAAATAGAACTCTTCAGGCAGAACAACACGCTTATCACGAGCATAACGGAGTGCTTCAGCGTAGGTTATTGTCATCACTTGCTCCGCTGAACATACCCGACCACATCAAATAAATATAAAGCTCTTGCCATGATTGCATTGAATTTCTCAACCGATTCGCTCAACATGGATTCGTATAGCTTGGCTTGCAGATCATTAACATCGGCAGATGACTCAACAACTTTAAGCAGCTCACTTTCCGAGAATAGCTGCTTATCGATTACATCAATTTTATCATCCACTTCTTGTTGATTTGGATCAATACCCTGCATGTCAGCCTTGAAACTAAATGCACGTTTCGGAATAGCTGAAAAAGTCTTAGGTGTTTGCTCTTGAGTCTCTGCAATATCACCATCTTGCAATCCATATTCACGCTGAAAGTATTGTGGTGTTAGATTTGCGCCTGCATTTTTAAGCTTTACATCGCGCTCAGCTTTATCTGTCTCAAGCGACTTTTCATCACCGATAATGATTTTATGCTTCGACCACTGGTTCAACTCACACAAAGCATTTACGACTGCTTGAATCGTCGGTGTAATCATCCGAATATCAGACTTGAGTTTGTCTTTCCGTACATTCTCATGCACTTGGCCCAATGCTCGACTGCCTGAATTATCAGTGCCGCTTGTAAGTGTTTGGCCTAAAATGAGCTTTTGAATCTGACGCTTGATTTCGGTATTGAATGTTTCAAATGACGACCCTGCTGTGCCTTGCGCCCCCCCAAGTACTTCTACATCATCCTCAGCATCAATTGAGACAACAGACTGAGCATGAGCAGACAGTAGTGCATCATTCATTGCCCGAATATCTTCATCATCACCATCTTTCACCTTTCCAAGCAAAATCGGTGTGCCAAATCGTTCTAAAAACTTCGCCCAGAACTTAAATCCATTCTGTTTGAAGAAGAATAACCAGTAGAGTGAAGCTAATAACGCCTTGCCATACGGTTGCTTATATGAAGATTTGCGACGAGTTAGGAAAAACTTAACTGTTTGATCTACTTCCACCTCATAACCCGATTCAGCACGATAAATCAAACGACCATCGTTTTTAGGCTCAAACCACTCCATCGGCTTTTCGCCAATCCATTTAAGCCCAATATGCGTATCCTTTTGCTCGTAAATCGCCTCTTGCACCGAATAGCCAAAGAACAGCGCATTGTGTGCACACGTTGCAAGCTCCACGAACCACTCATTCATCTCTTGAGTAAGCAATTCGGCTTCGGGTGTGTCGTTAGGCTCTAAACGATAAGGCGCACCAAGCAACGCATCCAAGCGAGTTTCAGCAGCTTGACCAATCTCATCATCATCAAGTAAGACAGACAATCGGTGACGTTGAATACCTGCTTTCATTAAAGTCTCGTCAACATCGGCAGCTTTGCCGGCATTAAAAAAACTCTTTACTGCTAAATGAGAGTCGAGTGAACCATTAGACAAAGCCTTATTTTTAACTTTGTCTTTTTTAGACTTTGCCATAGTTATTCCTAATTAAATGTTCTCGAGCCTGCGCCAGATGGCCGGGCTTTTGTCCTGGCTTCCAGTAATTCATTAAATGCATCACTTCCAGCATCGATTTGGTCATCATGCTTGCCGTTTGGAAAGTTACGCATTTCCTCAATCAATGGCTTATTCCAAGCACCGCGAAGCATCCGCACATTGCCGACGTTGACCTGAGCGGCAAAAGGCTGAGCACGGGTAATCTTATCACCAGAAACAGTCTCGGCTTTGACAGAAAAACCAGCCAGCATTTTGATAAAGCTTTTAGCTTGAGCCTTACCAGCTTGTCCCGGATCTTGGGGTAATCGAATTGCTACAGACTTACCATCCATCTCAGCAGTTTGTTTAATACGTTTCTCAACACCGTCTGGTCCAAGCTGGGCATGCTGCACATCCACAATGTAGATATACCCATCCTTGCCTTTGGCTTGACGCATACCAGCCGTGTAGTCACCCTCATTTTCAGAAGATGCCAAATCCCAAGCGCGAACCTCTTTAATAATTTCACTCGGCAATGCATCTACAATTTCAATATTGTCAGGCTTAAAAAAACCACCGGCTGGTGGTGATGGTCTTTGACGATATTGCCCTGAGAAAACATAAGGTGCTGCCAACTCCATTCGATTTAATGTTTCAATAGTATGCTTTGCAGGCCAGAGCGCAGTGCCATCATCTTGGATTGCAGAAAGGCATAAGTGTTGCCATTCTTCACCATTACCGCCATCAAGCAGCCAGCCTGCCAAATCTTCCTCATGCAAACGCTGCATAATGACAATGATTGGTGTATCTGGTGAGTTCGTACGAGACTCAAGTGTATTTTGGAACCACTCAATTACACCTTTACGAATGGTATCGGATCGTGCCTCACTCGCTTTATGCGGGTCATCAATAATGATTGCCCCACCAAATGAATCTCTAATCTTGCCAGCACCAAAACCTGTAATAGTTCCGCCCGTACCCTGTGCATAGCACACACCACCAGCAACAGTGCGCCAATCATCCTTAGCCTTACTATCATCCCGTAGTATAAGGTCGGGAAATATCTTTTTAAAAGCGGGCTCTTGGACCAGATTACGAGTCTGAAATGCATTATTTGCAGCCAATGTGGCAGAGTAACTCACATGAATAAATTCGCAGTCCGGCACTTTACCAAAGCACCAAGCCATAAAATTAATTACCGCCAATTCAGTCTTGGAGTAACGTGGTGGAATATTAATGATTAAGCGTTTTATTTCACCGCGAAAAACTTTCATAAGTGCATCGCAGACCACCCGATGATGCCAGTTATGCATCCACTTATACTTACGACGTTCTTTGAACATATAGCGAGAGAAGAAATACAAATCCTCTTGAGCTTCAACTTGTATTGCCACATCTCTCGCTTCAGTAGTCATTTAAAATATCCTCTCGGGCTTTTTTAAACTCATCCAAAGTAATGGTTGTATTGACTGTCTGGATTGGCCCGCCATTCTTGCCAGTATGTTCTACCTTGTCGTTGAACATACCAATGTGTTTGCCAATGAGCTCAAGAGCCTTATTCGCTCCCGAATGTTCAAATTTAAACTCACCAGAGGGCTCACCATCAATCATCACCTCTTCAGCTTGCATGCATCTTTCAGCTATAGATTTGAGGTTTTTCAATACATAATAGCTATCCAATCCAAGCTCTCGATTTCGCTCTTCACGCAGAAAAGCAATCCGCTCTTTTACTTCCGGACGATTAAAAACCACCCAACCATGTTGACGAGCACTTCTTTCACTAAATCCGGCTCGTGCTGCTGCATTCTTGATACTAAGATCAATTAAATATTCATGGCAGAACAACTCATGACGATCATCCACAAGTGGGTCTGCGCCAGGGTATTGTTCTGACATATTTACCTCAATTATCAAGTATTGACCGAATATTCTTTACCCGTTCCTTCAATACAATGATCTTCTGATCAACCATGATCATTTCACTTCGAGTCATCATTGAGCGCGACAGGTTTTGATATTTCGATATTTCTTCGGTTAGGGTGCGAAGGTTTTGCTGTACTTCCTGTGTGTTCATAGTCAGCCACCCATTAGCATCGCCAATACACCAGCAACTACAACCACTGCCAGTACAAGCACAATTACAATCAAATAGACGGCACTTTTACCAGATTCATCCGTATGCCAGTCTTGCTCAACAAAGCGACTCTCGTCTAAATCGGTTTTTAGCGGATTATGTACTGGGACCATCTTGGCTTGTCGCTTGGTATGCTGTGTTGCACGCTGACGCTTAATTTTCTTTTGTTTCCGGTTCATGTTTCATACCTTCTTCTTTTAGCTCTTCTACCAAGACGCATTTATAGACTTTCTTGCCCACAAAGAATCCACCTAGACGTTCACACTCTGCGGCTACTTGTATGTGTGTATAGGCATGGCACAAAGACCAAGCCACAATAAAACCCAGCAGGAATTGCCACATAACCTTCACCCCAAAAAGAAACCCTCCGAAGAGGGCTTAAAATTCTTTATCTATCGAATCTTGGTAAAGTTTTTCTTTAAGTAAATAACCCTCAAGTTCCCATATCTTTTCACGGGCATTTTGGCGAGCAATCTTGTTGCCAATTTCTTGATTGAAATTCTCTTTGCTCACACATGCCGACTTACCATCAATGGTGAATCCGTTTTTCAGTGTTAATTGGCAAATAACCGTTCGACCATCAGGAAGGTTGGTATAAGTTTCACCAGCAATAACACTATCAATATGATCTGGTGTTAAGCGTGGTGCATTTAAGCCTTTATCTTGAATCTCTTTTTCAATCTCTTGTTCTGACATGGTTTTTTAGCCTTCCTTCAAACAACAAAAAAGAGCGCTCACGCACTCTCACATTTCCCACACTTCCTGCATTCCCTCACCCTAAACATATCGTTCTCAAACTCCCAACAGTGGAAGCAGAATATCTGGCGTATAAAGCGGAGCATTCCTTTCTCCTTAATTATCATACGATAATGTTTTCAAACACTTAGCTTGATTAAATTTATCTTTTTGTCATCTTATTCAGGTCACCAGACCAGTATTCATGGTTACACTTCTGGCATACCCAAACGCTGCGCGTCCATCCCATTGCTATAATTTGATCACCATGAATTGTTTTGATCTTTTTGTAGTCATGCTTGCACGTTAAACGCTGATAGAGAGCCACCAGTATTCCAATTGGTAGCAATGGAACAATCAGGATGTTCACTATTAATTTCCGTAAATCCATCAAAACACCTCTCTAACCATCCCAACCTTCACGCTTCATTGTGTTTTCCTCAGCAGGGTAAATGTCTTTTTAAGGGCACAAAAAAAAGCCCACCTTTCGATGAGCTTCTTAATTAACTTTAGTGTTTCAACGTACACTTCGGTCACTATAACAGAAATACTATACCGCGCGTTTAAACGAGTCAACACCAAAAGCATCAAATATATTAAACTTCTGCCTTATTAGATCAATGTTGCTAAAGCATTCAGTGCGTCCGCGAAAAGGCTTCTTGGGTGTATACCTGTATTTTTTCAGCAACCTCAAAATCATTGCTTCAAATTTATAGAGCTTTTTCCTATCCCCGTTTTGGAGACTCAAGACATCATAGTCATATGGGAGTCCACTCCTATCGGGGAATCTAACGTCTAAAGATTTTGTGGTAATTCCAATTTTGTAAAACTCTTCCTGATCATCGTAACAACGAATTATATAAATCATTGCACCATGATCTAGCAGGCTTTCTTCATTGCAGGCTATACACCCTCGGCCAGCTAATAGCTTCTTTGCTCTAGTTCTCACCCAGCCATGTTTAGGGCATTTAATTTTAACTAATGAGTCCACATCTTTGTTAAATACAACCTTTGAAAAGTCATATTCAAAGTCTTCATAGGTTAATTCTAAGAGTTTCATAAAATTTTGGTGACGACGTTGCATAGCTGCGGCTACGCAAGTATTATTGCGCACAGTCATTTTGGAGCCTCGATTTCAATTTGATTAGAGCCATATAGGTGTTGGTAGCACCTGTATGGCTTGCTTAAATATTATACCATAAATATAAATAAACTCATGATATTCTTAATCTTTTATCGTGTGCATGAATAAAAAATCTGGCACAACCAACCATGATATTCACCTGACTTTTAGATTGATTTGTGATACCGCCCACAGCATTTAAACTACGATTCTCCACCTTGTGCTTCACCAGACACATCACTGCATACTTGGCTGTAAAATCCACTGACTCAGATTGAAAGATACTCCTCAACAACGCCTGCACCTGATCTGCTTCAAAGTCGCTAATCTCACAACGGATATAGGCCTTACCCTTCGGCATTTCCTTGCCTGCTTCACGCATCAACCAGTAAATCTGATTAATATGCAAACCATCGGGATAGTCTCCTCCTCTCATGCGCTCAGTTTCACACCAAGCCCCGAACTGCTCCAGCCAGCCATCAATTGTATATTTCGCCCAATCCATTATTTGTGTTTTCACTGCCGCATTCATCCCGTTCCCCTTATACCTTCAACTTTTCAATTGCTGACCTAATCCACTCAATCACCAAACCTTTCCGAACCTGCTCAGTTGTGCCCCGAATGACAATCCAGCCCATGACTGCTGCCGTACTGTATTTCTCGCAGTCCGATGAATAGCCCTCACCGCGTGTATGACGACCATTGCTATACACACCACCTTCCACTTCAACCAAAATCGGATACCCATCAATCCTGAAATCTGCTTTCCATTTACGCTCAGGGTGAAACCTAAACTCTTTGGTGTATTCGATCTTGTATACATCCAGATGAGAGCTAAGTAGCTTCTCACCCGGACTTACCGACTTGCGCGGCTTCGGTCTTATTGCAGACCGAGCCACTGGTTTTGATTGCACTTGCCAGCCTCTAGGTGTCTTCATTAGCACCTCGCAATGTCACAACCCTTTCGTAGGAGCGGTTTAGATTCTCCTCCACCGATATTCCTTGCTGAAATCCAATTTCTAAAATTTTAATTTGATGTGAAAAATCAAAATGGCCTTTACTTAAAAATCCCTTAACCAATTCAAGCACAGCAACCAGATGGTTTTTTGTGTCGGAGTTGTAGAGTGTTTCTACTTTTTTGAAATCACTTAAAAATTTAAAATACTGATTATCAGCTTCTCGAAAGCCCACGCCGATATTTAGCCACTCCCTTGTCACAAGATCAGGACACCACTGCACAATTTGCCAAGTTCCTTTAATCATGACTCACCTCGCAGAAACTCCCTACGCTGTCCGCACTTAATACAGTCCCGTACCGAACCATCTACTGTTGCATCAACCCAGCAGTGCTCACACTTCCGGCGCTCAGCTTCGAGAATTGCATCTGGTACGCCTCGGTTGAGTTTGTTGAGTTCGGTTTGCATGGCTTGAGCATATTCCACAGCCCAAGCAACAATTTCCTTATCATCCACATCGTGATAGCGCGGCATACTCATGTGCAGCAAGGCATACTCATGCGCCATATCCTCAATTGACTTCATGGCATGCCTCCACGTCTGCGATGGCTTGTTCAGCCTTCTCAATTTGAATGAGAACAAGTGGCTTGTTGCAATGAAAATAAGTCGCAAGACTGAGTTTGCTCTTTGTCTCTTTTACCCATGCTTTTAGAGAGTTTAAACCGCCACACCTCTCAACTAGCTCATGACTCTCAACAAGGCGTTTTAGGTCGCAAAGACTGACAAATGGGCAATTTTCGGTTGGAGCAATCGCTATAAATGTATATTCCATCATATCGGGCAGATAGACATCGGTTTCTGGATAATCACACCAGCAATCAACAATAAGCTTTGCGGTTTTATATCCTTTCTTCTTAACAAACTCAGTTGCTTTCATAATTCCCCCTAGGCTCACGTTGTCATGCTTAGTCATGCGGTGGCTCCAAATAGTTGTTTTGCGTAATCCGTTGCACGAAAGGTGGTTGTATTTATTTTTTCGAGATAACCAAGTCTCACTAGGTGATATAAATACCCCCTGATCACTGCCTGCTTCTCATCAAGTACCGCTTCTCTCACATCCAGCACCTTGAATGGCTCCGCATGAACAGCAAAGAGGAGAATGGCGAAGTATTTCTCGAACCACGAAATCCCGGAACCTTTTAGACCTAGCTTCATGCCGCACCTCCTTGACCACTGACCTTGATTTCAACAGTGCAAATGGTGTCGTTGTGATTGCCACCATGGGCCACGGTTAATAGCTCGACAATCTGAAAACCTTTTGTTTTGCCAATACCATTAGAGTTCCAACCGAATGACAAAACTTTTCCACCTACTTTAGTGATGCGGGCAATTTCCTTTTTAAGATCTCCCCAGAATTTGGCCTGTGTGTCCTGGCTACTCACTGATAAGCCTAATTTTTTATAGCACTCTGAAACTTGTCTTGGGCTGTACGGCGGATCAAATAAAACGAGGTCTACAGACTCATCCTCAAAAGTCTTTAAGAAACTCAAAGCATCAAGTGCAAAGTCCGTATCCATAGTCCAATCAATATCGTTGGTGACCTTTGCTATTCGTGAAGTATTTGCAAAAGGATCAATGCTCAATAATTCGCAGCTGTTATGTTTTGCAATTAGCTCTCTTATGGGCTTAATAGAAAATGTATTTTTATTTGGCATGGCCCATGCTCTGGAAAATTGACCCACCCAATCCACGGTTTTGTTGTCATGTTGATCTTTCATGCTGCACCCCACGTTTCATCAAACAAGATAGATTCGGATTTGGCACATTTAGAGCAACCCTCACCATCACTTGCATCTCGCAAGTAGAAGTACCATTTGCCGCTTTTATACGAATCAATAATTATTTCTGCCGCTTTCTTTTTAACGTCCCGTATAGTGCTGCCCTCAGGGAAGCGGATAATTTTCCCAGACTCACCATGCGGGCCAGCAGATATATCTAGCTCATGGATTCGCACATAGTTGCCAAACCTATTTCTTTTCCTTTGCGTTGTGATAGTGAGCGTGTTGTAAGCCAAGTTGTCATAAGCACCCAAGCCTTCTAAATACTGAGTCTCGCTACCCATTGAGTCTTTTTGCTTTACCCAATTCCGCTCAAAAACTTCACCAAGCGACAAAACATCCCTACATGAGCACTTGTGATTAACACCCAATCCAGACAGATACCCATCTTCCTTAACCTTGCGACCAGAGTTGTATGTTGTTTCGGTCACTATTCTTTTGCGCAGCAGATCGCCAAACTTAACCTCCTGAAGAAAACTCACACCCCACCTCCCATGCTCTCGTAATACTCGGGACTCAGGTCAGCAAAGCTAGAACGAGCCAAATCAGTTGCCAGTCTTACGGTTCCGGTTGATCCGTTGCGGGCCTTTCCAATGATGATTTCTGCGGTTCCAGCTTCCTTAGAATCACGGTTATAAACTTCATCGCGGTAGATAAACATGATGATGTCTGCATCCTGCTCAAGATCACCTGACTCTTTTAGATCGGCATTAACTGGGCGTTTGTTTGGTCGGTTTTCAAGATTCCGGTTCAACTGCGCCAGAGCAAATACAGGGCAATCAAAATCACGCGCCATACGCTTAAGATCTGCTGAAACCTCACCAATATCCTTGTCACTACGGCCAAAGTTATTTTTAGTCAGTGGTGTCACTTTCTGGATGTAATCAACAAAGATTGCGCCAAGCTTTCCGTACTTCATTGACATCTTTCGAGCCGATCTACGGATAGTTGATGTGGTGGTTCGGGCATTGTCATCAATCTCAAGTGGAGCCTTTTCAAGAATGGCTGCGGCTGTATTGATCTTTCCGCAATCTTCCATTTCGGCATGACCACTTAAAACTTTACGAAGTTCAACCTGTCCGATGCCACTGATGAGACGCTGGGCAATTTGCTTGCCTGACATTTCGATTGATACAAACAGAACAGGCAGGCTCTGGTTGATCATCATGTCTGCCGCCAGATTCTGTGCAAATGTGGTTTTACCCATACTTGGACGAGCGCCGATAATAACCAGATCACCTTTCCCGATTTCACCAAGCTTGTTATCCAGTTCAATGAAACCTGTCTTGATTCCACCTTCAAATGCCCTGTTCTCATGAAGTGCCGCATGGCGATCCAAGAATTCACCAATGGCTTCTTTAGAAAACTCATGAGCATGTTTCAGCTTGTCATCGACCTGACCTATGTCCAGACCTGTAACTAACGCCTGTGCGCGATTCAGTGCTGTTTCTGAGGTATGTGAAACCATGTCCAGTGCAAGTGCACCAATCTGCTTACTTGCATCCTGAATCTTGCGACGAGTTGAAAAATCCTTAAGTTTTTTAATGTGAGTACCCAGCAGACTGTACTGAGCAATACGGCTCATCAGGTTCACCAGAAACTGCTCATCAATCACAGTGTTCTCAAGCCCATTAGAGCGGATCAGTTCCCACAAAGTAACTTCATCGTAAGCTTCGCCTTTAGCGAACTGGCTCTTGATGTGAGTGCAAATAACTTGGTGCTGTACTGCATAAAAATCTTTCGGGTCTAGTTGCTCGATGTACTCGTCAGTACCCTGCTCTGCACCAATGATGGTTGCCAGGATGCTTTGCTCAACCGGGATAGAAAATAATTCAATCATTGGTCCATCCCCTTAAATTTCTTGGCTACACCTTTGAAGGTGGTAACTGGTTGTTCAGGGACGGTTTGGGTAGGCACTTGCTCCTGGTATTCAGCAAGGTTGATATTCTGCAACCAAGATGCATTGAAGCCCTGCCATGAACGTTCGATGCAGATCTTCAGCACAGTGTTGATATTTAAATTTGCTTTGTTGAATTCACGCTCAAAACCTTTGAAAGCTGTTTCGGTATTGGCAGCTTTTTTGTTCTTGCGGACGAGCATCCAGTCACTAATAAGTTGAGTTTCTGCTCCAAGGTTTTTTAACTCTTGAGCAAAATTAAACTTAATAATAGTTTTAGATTCCTTTTTAGTTCCTTTTAGGTTCTGTGTCCCGTTTTTGGGACTCTTAGGTGGTAAAAACGGTACTGTTTCTTGGTAATTTTGGGACTGTTCCGTTTTTGGAACTGTTCCAAAATTGGTACTGTTTAATTCATCATCTTCACGGGTTCTTACACCCAGTAACCGGTACACAATAATTTGCTTTGTAGACCCTTTTCTGTGCCCAGTATCTTCAACTAAACCAAGTCCAATTAATTCACCAATTACCTTCATGATGGTTTTTCGGTTGAGTTTAGTGTCTTTGGTGATACGAGCAATCGATGGAAAACACGTATGGAATTCCCCTGCCCGATCAGCTAGAGAAAGCAGAACAAGTCTTTGAGCTGAGCTGTTAACAGGAGCAATCCAAGCCCAGCGAGTAGCATCAACACTCATGCTGTTACTCCCTCTGACACGAATTTTTGAATTACCCATGCTTCTCCTTTGGTTGTAAACATGGCCTGTGGATAGCCGGCTTCTGTCTGTTTAAGCTCCCCTAATCCTTGATCAATAAACCATTGTTGAAAAACGCGACTACGTTTGACGCAGCGGTTATATACGCCTAGCTCATCAAGTAATTTGTTCATGCAGACGGCTGACATACCAACCTTCTGAGCCACTTGCGTTGCATTCAGTAGGTTTGAACGCTCTACCACGGTGTCGAAGTACTGAACCTTAGGTGCTGCGAGTTCGAGCTGTTTAGCTTGATCTGCTGCGAGTTGAAGAGCTTCGGCGAAGGATTGGGGTAGCTTGTTTTGATTTTCCAGCTCGTACCAGCGCTTAACTAATGCCGCTGTAAATTCAGGGCAAAGCTGAGCAACTACGGTGATTGAGTCGAGCTTGCCTTGTTCGCCAGAGAAGATATAAACATCTACATCATAAAGGCGGTTATTGGCTTCTTTTTGCACAACCGCCACTGGCGGACATGCTATTACCCCTCTATCAGCAAGGCGCATAATTGAGCGCTTGGTATCATCATGTCGAGATTGAACAAGCTCTGCTATCTCAAGGCTTGTCATACTATGTTGATTGTGATTAAATTGTGTCATCATATTCATGTTTGAATCTCCTAGGATTTAGACACAAAAGCCCTAGCTATTTGCGGTAGCTGGGGCTTTTTCGTTTCCGCTGGTTTGAACACCGTGGATTACACAAAGAGAAATTAATTTCTGCCCTGTTATGAAATCCACATTCTTCCGCTTTCCAGATGACAAGAGCGAAATAAAGGGCTGTGAGCAGTTAGCCAACTTAGCAAGCTCTTGCTGAGTCATCCTTTCTAGCAATTGATTTACAATGGATTCCCAATTCATATTCGTTACGCTCCATAACTTAGGTAATAATTTATAACTTTTGTTTTGACAAGTCAATAATCCATGTTATTTTGATTTGCGCTAAGTTATTACACAGGTAATTATTTGTTATGAGTATTCTTATGGTTGGTTTAACTTGCGGCGACCGTGTTAGAGAGGCGCGCACTAGACTTGGACTATCACAATTGGCACTTGCGAAAAAAGCAGCAGTGTCTCAAGCGGCTATTTCTAAGATAGAGAATAATGATACTGATAACTCTAAATACATTGCCCAAGTTGCCAAGGCGCTTAATACATCTGTTGACTACCTTATATATGGTAAAGAATACATAAAGAAGCAGTCAGGCAAGCTTAGCGATTTTGTTGTTGTTGGGGGTGATGCTGCTGGAGAAGAGCCAACTGTAGATGAATATATTCTTGTGCCACAATTTGATATATATGCCTCATGTGGCGGCGGCTCTATCATTGATAGTGTTGAGGTTAAGGGTGGACTGGTATTTAATAAAAATTGGATTAGAGAGCAGGGTTTGCCAAATCCTGATGATCTTCGTGTCATTTATGCAAAGGGTGAAAGTATGTATCCATCTATTGAAGATGGTCAGGTGCTTTTAGTTAATCCGCATGACAACACTCCAAAATCAAATAAAGTCTACTTCTTGTGTATTGATGAGCAATACTATGTAAAACGACTACTTAATATGGTGACACATTGGGTGATTAGGTCTGACAATCCAGATAAGATTCAGTATCCAGATATCACCCTCTCACTGGATGAGCTTAAAGATAAAGTAAAAATCGAAGGCCGTATTTGCTGGAAAGGCGGCACAATGTAAATTACTCAAATTATAAGGGCGCTCATGTAGCGCCTTTTTTATTACACCTGTTATAACAAAAATTATAATTAATATTCTCTATGTTATTGACACCTCTTTATAACATAAGTTATATTTAATTCACCAAGACAACAAAAAGCCCCAGCGTAGCGCGAACTACCTGGAGCGTGACCCACAACCTTACTGTGAGTGAATTAATTATGAATGCAAAACTTACTTTATTCAATAGCCTCCTAATTGCTTCAGTGGTATCAGGCTGCAACTACGCCGATGCAAGTGGGCCTGCACAAGAAGTTGAAGTTTCTATCAATCAGGCTAAACCATTCGTTGCCCTTCAAGAGTTATCAGTTCAGGGCAAGCTTTACCCACATGGACACGAAGGTACGGAATCTATCGGCAAGGCAATCGTATGGCTAGAAGGTCAGGAGGATTGCTCACTACAAGTTGAGGTTCTGCAAGTCAATGAAGATGGTCAGCAATGGATTGAACTTGGGGAAATTCGATTTATCACCCCGGATGACCGCGATTTAGGTGCGCCTGATTTTGAAGAAGGTATGACCAGCAAAATCGTTGCAGAGCTTACTACTGAGTTTGAAGAACAGCTTGTTGTGATGAAGGAGGCGGTATGAGTGCTAAGCCAAATTTTCACGCCTACAGTGGCGATAAAGAGAAGCTTCAAAAGTTTCTTGAGCGTCAGCGTTTCAATACGTTCTCAATGTTCAGCATTGACAAGAATGGCAATCATGTATTCAAGCTGTACTGGGATTCTAAGCCGGATAGCGATTGGAGTAAGCCGGAAATTAAGGCAATTATTTGCTTGGTTGGCACTGGAAAAATGAATGACGAGGATATTGGCAGGGTAGCTACTGAGGTGAGAGAAATTTTGAAGGAGCGCCAGGTATGAGCCTAATCGAAAAATTTGGCGGCTATATGCCAGCTTATAACCACTCTAAACAAGTGAGCTTGCCTGAGTTAGACCGGGAACTTCTTGAGTATCGTCGTGCAAACAATCTTATAGCAGCTGGTGATCAGATTGTTATAGACAACAAGCCGGAGCTTTACACAGTACAAGCTGATGATATTGGCTCTCACTGGATTCATCTTGTATCTATTCGGCACGCAGATGATGCGGAAATTCAAAGTGGTGTGGTTTGCCAAGGAGCTGCTCAATGAAAATCAAAACCGCTTTTGCCGAGCAGTTCAACACTCACGACTATGACCCTGATTTTGTAGCCCACTATTTTGGCCGCATCGAAATTCACTTGGACACGCAGTACATGCTGCTTGATGACTTGCACACCCAGCGCGTCACGCTATCCATCTTAGTGCTGCAAGACGGCACAGTCGATACAGACCAGGTGTGCACAGTTAAGACTTACCGTGGTCTGCCGGATGACTGTGTGTTTAACGATGAGTTTATCGCAATTGATGAATTGACGACCCAGCAATTTGATTACTTCACGAATTTAGAAGAAGTGAAGCGCGAAATTGGATTGTTTGGGATGGAATTGGCACAGGTTGCTTAGGAGAAGAATATGAATGCACCGGTAAATACACAGACACCTGTTTTAATGAACAATGCTCAAACCTCAGCTTTGGTTCTTGATCCACAATCCATGCAAAACATGGTGGCATTTGCGGAGTTCATGTGCAAAGCGGTAATCACTGTGCCAAAGCACTTGCAGGGAAACTCAGGTGACTGTCTAGCCGTAACAATGCAGGCTATGCAATGGGGAATGAATCCTTTCGCTGTAGCTCAAAAAACCCACCTAGTTAACGGTAACTTGGGTTATGAAGCTCAACTCGTCAATGCGGTAATCATAGCTCGCGCCCCGATTACCAGCCGTCCAGATTATGAATGGTATGGCGACTGGTCAAAGGTAGATGGTAAGAGTTGTAAAGCCGCTGATGTAGGAGTTCGTGTGTCTGTCATGCTTAAGGGTGAGACAAATGCTCGTGTGCTTGATGTTTCATTTGCCCAAGTGGGTGCCACACGAAATTCTCCAAATTGGGCAAATGACCCAAAGCAACAGATTGCCTATTTGGCTATCAAAAAGTTAGCTCGTTTGCACTTCCCTGATGTGATTCTTGGTGTTTATACAGATGACGAGTTAAATGATCATTCAGAATTTATCCCATCTGAACGCACCGTAAGTGGTGCTGCTCAGGAAGGCTATGCAGAGTTTGAGGCTCTTCATTTGCCACACCTGAAGAATGAGGCGCAATACGGTACCGAGCGGTTGCAGCAGGCTTATACAGTTTTACCTAAAAGCGAATTTAAGAAAGCGCTGTGGACAACACACTCCGCATCATTAAAAGAAATCGCACAATTTGCTGATCAGGCTTTGGCTCGCGAAGGAGAAACCTATGAACATTCTCCAGCGTAGTGATGACTGGCATTCTGAACGATGCGGCAAAGTAACTGCTAGTCGCATCAAGGATATAGATGCCAAGCCAGCCAAGGGCAAAGTGCTTAATTCTTTGGGTTTGATCATTCTTTCCGAGCGCCTCACTGGCGTTCAGGAAGACACTAAAACCACTCAGCTTATGCAATGGGGTATCGATCACGAGCCTCATGCAATCACAGCCTATGAAAATGAAACAGGTGAATTTGTAGAAGGTACAGGTCTGATTGACCACCCTTCTATCCCATTGTCTGGCGCTTCTCCTGATGGCCTAGTTGGCAAGCAAGGTCAGCTTGAAGTGAAGTGTCCAAACACGACTACGCATTTAAACACGTTGCTTAGTCGTAAAGTACCAGACGAGTACATGCCACAAATTACATGGCAACTTGCGTGCACAGAGCGCGAATGGTGTGACTTTGTGAGCTATGACCCTCGCCTGCCTGAGTATCTGCAACTCGTAGTTATTCGTGTGTTTGCAAAAGATTTAGATATTACCGGGCTTGAGGAAAGCGTGATTGCTTTTAACAAAACGATAGATCGGGCAATTGACCAGCTCGCATTAAATCAGAAGCTAAAAGTCGCATAAATCTACTTTAATAAAAAAGTAGACCGGATTTTTAGCACAGTTATTTATTTTAATAAAAGATTGGTGGCAAAATGGATATTAAAGAAAAGCAAGCAAGATGGGCAATTGAAAGACCGTTATTTGAAGCTAAATTTATTCACTCTCACCTTCTACCGTTTTTCAATTTCAATGAAAACACGGGTGATTACGAAATCAAAGACGAGTGCTTAAACACTGATACCAGTGAAGACAGAAGGCTCGCCTACGAAACCTTAAATACTGGCTGGGTAATGTGGCTACGTGCAAAGCGTGATGCCAAAGCCCAAGCAGTGCCGGAAGGTTATCAACTGGTTAAAAAGCCAAGGCCTTTGGTTGGAAACAATAATGTTGATTTTTCTCAAGCGCCAGAATGGGCAAAGTTTTGGTTAAAGGATGGTTACTCAAAAAGATGTGTTTGGTCAAACAAGCGCCCAAAAATAGATGTGGATATCGGCTGTTTCGTATTCCCTTATAACTATCAAGTCATTGAAGCTCCTGATTTTGGTTTTGATGGAGACTGGTCTAAATCACTAACAAGTCGTAAAGCCATGATCGAAGCCCAGGAGGCCACATGAAAAAACACCACATGGAGCACTTGGAGTATTTGTTTTTGGGCTGGCTGCTGTTAGGGCTGATTGGTTTTGCTCTGGCTGCGATGGGGTTTTGAGATGGGAAATAAAATGACTAAACAAACTTGTTTTTACAAAATTGAAGATGCTGAAACCTTGGCAAAAATTGATGCTTTTATGGATAAGCGTGATGCCTTTTATGAGCAAGTCACAAAACTCTGTAAACACTATGGTTTTGAGATGCATCAAACACATGACAGCATTCAAAATGGCCTCCGTTTTTTTAACATGTCAGCAGATCCAAAGGCTGAAATTGATAAAACAAAATGGAAAACATCAAAGCATAAAAGTGGTTATTTGGCTGTTTTACCTCGTGCTTCTGCCAAAGAACATAAGGCTGAATATGATGCTATGAAGCCAAAGTCCATGACCTATGATGAGTTAAATAAGATCATTCTGGCTGAAGATGTTTTGCCTTGGGGCTCTGGCTATGGCTTGTCTTGGAAAAAGGGTGAATATTTTAAGTTTGAAACATCGCTAAAGGTTGCGCCAGTAGCTATTGAGATTCTGGGTAGTGAGTATCGAAAAGCTGATGCCGTGGAGTCTGAACAATGATCTTAAAAGACAGTGATTTGCCTGAAACCGTGGTCATCAGTTTGGGAGAGGTGGTATGAATCTGATTGAACAGTTGGGCGGGTATGAGAACTCGAAGCGATTATTTCATACATACGATCACGCACTAATGTTTAGATATTATCCAAACTATTCTGAGAACTCGGATAATTTCGTTGATGTTTTTGTGCTTGATTTAAAAACAGCCCTTCTCGAATACCGTCGAGCCAATAATATTTTTGAGGTTGGGGATAAGGTTGTAGAGATAACAGATTATCCCAGCAATGATGTACTAACAGTTAAATCTATATCCGATAAGCTATTAGTGTGTGAGAGTGATGATTTTAACGCAAGTTATGTTTTGTCTAATAAGTATAAGCCTTATTTTTATGTTAGACGCGCAACAGGTGAAGAAATCGAAGCGGGTAAAAGGTTGGAGGTAGTATGAGCGAGTACACAATAAGGTCATTAAAAGACTTTCATCGCATCCCTGCTGGTCGGCTTCATGACTGTCTGGCCGAATTTGAGGAAAGTGTGAAGCTTATGAATCTCATGATGGAAACCATGGATCTGCCACTAGATAAAGCTGGGATTGAATACTTTACATGGAAGGATGACGGGAAGAAGGACATCACACAGAGCTTTAAGTTTGGTGAGGATGTAATCAGGCTGGATGTTAAAGAGCGGGAGGATTGATATGGGTATTGCATTTGATTTGACATATACCGAGCGCCGAATCTCAACAAGCGAGTTTGCTCTCCGTATGAACATATCCGAGAAAGAACTTTATGCTCGGATTAACGATGGGCGTATACAGCAACCTTATAAAGATGGCCGAAAAAACTACTGGCTGAACAGCTATGTTTTGGAGTGTATTCTAAAAACAGAAGGTGGTAATATAGGTTCGCTAAATGCATAAAATAAGAAAAAAGAAACAGGTCGCATTTAGCGGCCTTTTTTTCACAACAAAATTAATTGTGAGTAAGATAGTGAGTAAGAAGGTAATCTCTACAATAATTATTATTTGAATACATCTACTTATATGCACGATGTTGAATTGCATCCATCGTGATCATGCTGGCTGAGCGAATCACTTCATCATTGATTTTACAGATTTCATAAATGGCAGCAATGAAAAAGCCTTGGCCATCTTTGCGTCGTACTCCCCAACGCTGAGCCTTACCATCAATATATTTTGCTTCATAAAATTCGGTCACCGGAATAACTCCAAACTTACCTTTAAATGCAGCCTCCTGGAAACTTGGCTTTTCAAATAAAGTTTCATTTCGGGCATTATAGGTCCGTTTAGCCGAACTTTTATCCTGAGCCCACTTTGGCACCAGTCCGAACATTACGCTACGCCATTCCAAGCCATATTCTGACTTGAATAGTAAAGGCAAATCATAGGCTGGATACACTTCTTCGAGATAATCGAAAGGAATATCCGGTAACTGAAGTTTATCCACCTGAACACGCGTAACAGGTTTAAAATTGGCACACATAGGCGAAAATTTAAAAAACTATAGGTCATATATAGTGATAACTTTTAGTATTTCAATGGACTAGTGGCTGGATAATATTATGTATAAACAGCAGAATTTGACAAAAACATCTTAAAAAACTTAAGGAAATACAGGCCTGAGTACAAATAAGATAGTGTTATATTCTATGTACTCAGGCCTTTTATTATTTAATGTGTTTAAGTAGAAGCCTGATTATGTTCATACATTTTTAAAAATTAGACAGTGTATATTGTACTAGCGGTAGATCATGCCTCCATCTGTTAAAATTGCCTGCCCGGTAATATAATCGGCATCTTCACTCGATAAAAAAGCAACCAGCGCAGCCACGTCTTCAGGTGTTTGTGCACGCCCTAGTGCAATACCACTCACATATTTTTTGTATGTTTCACCAATTGGGGTATGGGTAATTTTAGAGAATCTTTTATCAATTTCTACCCACATATCTGTGCCCACTACTCCCGGACAATATGCATTTACCGTAATGCCATGTGAAGCATATTCCTTGGCTGCGGCCTGAGTTAAAGCACGGACTGCGAATTTTGTTGCCGAATATACTCCTAACATGGCAAAACCTTCATGCCCTGCAATAGAAGCTGCATTAATAATTTTACCTTTTTGCTGGCGCGCTTTAAATTTTCGAGCTGCGGCCTGAATACCCCACAGAACTCCACCAATATTAATACCGCTAATTTTTTGCAGTCCTTCAGGTGTCACTGCATCAAGAGGCTGAACCTGAGCAATTCCAGCATTATTGATCATAATATCAAAACCACCTAAAGACTGCTCGGCATGTTCAATACTGGCATACACCTGATCACGCTGACTGATATCAGCAACAAAAATACTGGCTTTTACCTTTAAATTTTCAATTTCCTGTTTTACTTGATTAAGTCGTTGTTCATTCAGATCTACCAAGGCTACATGTACACCTTCCTGAGCCAGTCTTAGAGCAATACCACGCCCTATACCTTGCGCTGCGCCTGTTACAACGGCGATTTTATTCATTAATCCCTTATTCATTATTTTTCCTTATATATTATTGTTAAATTATTGATAAGCAATTAAAACGTCTGCTTGTTTTTTCTGAGTATTTAGGGATGGACAATAATTTTAACAGCTGACTCATTGTTATGGATCAGAGTTTCAAAACCCTGCGAAACCAAGTCATCGAGTTGAATGCGCTGTGTAATAAAAGGTTGCAAATTAATTTTACCGTCTTCCACCAATTTGATTGTTGCCTGATGGTCGTTGACATAAGCAATGGTGCCACGAATATCAAGTTCTTTCATAACAACACTGTGAACATTTACTGTGGCTGGATGACTCCAAATTGATACAATGACCAGTACACCAGCCGGCTTCATCGCAGCTACGAGAGTATCTAGTACTTTATTTACACTACTACATTCAAAAGCAACATCTGCACCTTGGCCTTGAGTAATTTTCATGACTTCCGTAACCACATCAACTTCTGAAGGGTCCAGAATATAATCTGCAACACCAGCCTCTCTTGCTTTTTCTTTACGTTTAGCACTTAACTCACTAATAATAACAGTGAGTCCTTTAGCCTTTAAAATAGCTGATAACAACAAACCTATAGGCCCTGCACCCCCAACCAGTGCAATGTCTCCGGCTTGTGCGCCACTACGGATATAAGCATGATGACCTACCGACAAAGGCTCAATCAGTGCAGCTTGATCCAATGGTATTTTATTGGAAATTGGGTGTACCCAACGACGCTGCACGGCTATTTTTTCCGATAGACCACCGCCTCGCCCTCCTAAACCAATAAAATTCATATTCTTCGACAGATGATAAGCATCATTAGGCCCAGTCGGCACATCGTCAGCGATGATATAAGGTTCAACCACCACATGCTGACCAATCTGAATATCATTAACCCCTTCACCCACAGCGTATACAACTCCGGAAAACTCATGTCCCATCGTTACCGGAGCAGATTCGCCCGAGATTGGATGCGGATGGCCACAAGGCGGAATAAAAATTGGACCATCCATAAACTCATGCAGATCGGTTCCACAAATGCCACACCAGGCAACCTGAATACCGACTGTACCTGGTGTAACTTGTGGCTCCGGAATATCTTCAATGCGAATATCGCCTTTATCATAAAAACGAGCTGCTTTCATTACTGCTCCTGATTAATCAGTTTTCTGTAAGAAGAATGAGCTTATCAAGCTAAACCAGATAAGCTCTTCCATGTTTTCAAATATGTATTGCCCGCTGTAGGGAAGCTAATACCGATTCATGCATTGCTTCTGATAACGTAGGATGAGGAAAAATGACCTGTGCCAAGCTTTCGTCGGTAGCTTCCAGATATTTGGCAATTGCGAAACCCTGAATATGTTCAGTAACTTCATGACCGACCATATGTGCTCCGAGCAGCTCGCCAGTCTCTTTATCAAATACAGTTTTTACAAAACCGGCAGTTTGTTTTAAGGCCAGTGCCTTGCCATTTGCCTGAAAAGGAAATTTCCCAGTCTGGATATGATGGCCTTGCGCTTTGGCCTGCGCTTCAGTCAAACCAATACTGGCAACCTGAGGATGAGTAAAAATACAGCCAGGAATTTGAGTACGGTCTAGAGAGTGAAGATTTGTGAGTCCTGCAATTTTTTCTACACAAAGAATAGCTTCATGACTGGCTTTATGAGCCAGACATGGTGCACCCGCCACATCACCAATTGCATAGAGCCCCACGACATTTGTGCGGCAGTATTCATCCACCTGAATAAAGCCCTGCTTAAACTCTACTTCTAACTGTTCCAGTCCCAGTTTTTCTACATTCGGTTGTACACCTATTGCAGACAGAACCCGATCAAACACTTGCTCTTGTTTGCCCTGTGAGCTATGAAGTTCACACTGTACCTGACCTCCGGTAACCTGGACATTTTGTAATGAACAGCCAGTAATCACTTTCATACCGCGCTGCTCAAACTGCTTACGCATATATTCTGCAACTTCTGCATCTTCAGTAGGCAAAATCTGCTGAGCAACGTCAATAAGAGTAACCTCACAGCCTAGATCATGATATAAACTGGCAAATTCACTGCCTATAGCGCCAGAACCGACTACCAGTAAAGATTCAGGCAATTGTTCCGGGACTAGCGCTTCCCGGTAACTCCAGATCTCGGTGCCATTGACAGGCAGACCAGGCAAAGTTCGAGCTCTGGCACCTGTTGCTAAAATGATATGAGGTGCTTTTAAAATGCGTGCTTTACCGCTCTCATCGATTATCTCAAGCGTTTCTTTCGCCTGCAGCTTGGCCCGTCCAAATATAACCTCTACACCATTTTTCTTGAGAAGGTGCTCGATTCCCTGTACCAGTTGCTGCGAGACTTGGCGGCTATGTTTAACCAGTTGACTCAGATCAAAATCAATTTGTGGAAGAGTGAAACCAAAGTTTCCAGCATGCTTAAGCTGATAGGCCAAGTCAGCTCCACTCAATAAAGCCTTGGTCGGGATACAGCCCCAGTTCAGGCAGATCCCCCCCAGATGTTTTTCTTCGATAATTGCTGTATTAAGGCCAAGCTGAGCTGCACGTATTGCAGCCACATATCCACCCGGACCTGCACCCACAACAATTAAATCATACTGATTTCCTGTCATGTCCAGCTCCTATACCAGTATTAATGCTGGATTCTCGACAAACTTTTTAAAGCTGGCCAAGAATTTCGCCCCAACTGCTCCATCAATCACCCGGTGGTCACAGGATAAAGTTGCTGTCACCATCTGCCGAATAACAATCTGATCATGCTCTACCACTGCTCGAGCCTCTGAAGCACCCAAAGCCAAAATAGCACCTTGAGGCGGATTGATAATGGCGTCAAAGTGTTTGATACCCAGCATTCCCAGGTTAGAAATACTGAAACTTCCCCCCTGAAATTCATCCGGAGTTAACTTTCCAGTTTTTGCCCGCGTGGCCAAGTCCCGCATATTTCCAGAAATCTCAGCAAGCGATTTCTGATTTGCAGCTTTGATAATTGGAGTAATAAGGCCATTAGGAATAGCCACAGCCACAGAAATATCGGCCTGATCAAACTGTAAAATTGATTGTGACTCTTCATCAAACTGTACATTTACTTCAGGTACTTTAATCAACGCCGCAGCTGCTGCCTTGATGAGCATATCATTGATAGACAGTTTGACCTGAGGCACGGACTCATTAATCTGTGCACGTAATGTCTGTATCGCCTCAACATTCAAGTCAACAGTTAAACGAAAATGTGGCGCATTACGTTTTGCTGCCTGTAAACGTGAAGCAATGGCTTTACGCATGGCATTCATTGGAATACTGGTTACTTTTGCCTGTTCGGGCTGAGTTGCATTCAATGAAGTTTCTGTATGAGCAGACTTGTGTTCACGGTTATACACTGCTTCAACATCTTCTTTGCAGACCCGGCCTCTTGTTCCCGAGGCGCGACAGTCATGCAGATTAATGCCCCATTGCTTGGCCAGACGCCGAGCTACAGGTGTAGCAGCAACCTGACTGTCATCAGCGTTAGATTTTGCAGCTTTTGTACTGGCCTGATGCTTAACATCTGGCCATTGTCCACCTGCGCCCTGCACTGCTGCCTGAAGATCAGCGATACTAATACGCCCTTCGCGTCCCGAACCTGTAACCTTGGTTAAATCCAAATTATATTTTTCTGCCAGTTTCTGGGCATGTGGTGTAATAAACAGGTCATCTGGTGGCTGATAGCCTTGTAAAGACGCAGGAATAATATAGTCACCGGCACTATGAGAAGTTTTCCGGGTAGCAGATGATGTTTCAGCTTTCACAGTTGATGAACTCAGCTGCTCTACTGGTGCAGTCTGTTCGGTTTTGTCTTCAGCCGGAGTACTGTCCGGTGCAGAGCTTGCCGAAGCTGCTGTCCCTTGATCAAGTGACTGTACAAATGCCTGTATATCATCATCTGTGACATCATCATTGGCACAAACTGCAATCAACCCACCGACTGGCAGGGTTTCACCATCTTTTGCCAGTATTTTTCTCAATGTTCCGTCAAAAGGTGCCTCCAGGACGTTTACAATTTTTGTGGTTTCAATTTCACAAATTTCTTGTCCTTTACTGAACTGGCTTCCTTCTTGAATTAACCATTGGGCAATAGTTCCTTCTTCCATAGATAATCCCCATTTTGGGATTTCTAGTGTTTTAATTTCGCTCATCCTAAGCCTCCAAAGTTTTTCGTACAGCCTGTTCAATACGCTCTACACTCGGAATCCATTCTTTTTCCAATACAGGTGAGAACGGTACAGGTGTATGAGGAGGAGTCACCAGTTCAATTGGGGCTTTCAGATAATGAAATCCTTTCTGGGCAATCAGGGCAGCAATATCATGACCAAAACCACAACGTGCCGCAGACTCATCAACAATTACTACACGGCCAGTCGAGGCTACAGATTCAAGGATACCTTCTTCATCTAGAGGCGAAATAGTTCTTGGATCTACCACTTCTACCGAAATTCCCTCTTTTGCCAGTTTATCTGCAACCTCATTGGCACGGTGTACCATTAAACTTAAAGCAATAATGGTGACATCTGTTCCTTCACGGGTGTAATTGGCTACGCCAAAAGGAATGGTATAGGCATCATCCGGAACCTCGCCTTTAATGTCATACAGCAGTTTGTGTTCACAAAATACTACCGGGTCATCATCACGAATTGCCTGAATCAACAGACCTTTTACATCATAAGGACTAGAAGGTACGACCACCTTCAAACCGGGTACTGCAGCAAAGACATTATATGGTGACTGTGAATGCTGGGCTGCGGCTGAGAAACCGGCGCCGATCATGCCACGTACTACCATAGGTGCTTTGGCTTTACCTCCAAACATATAGCGGAACTTCGCAGCCTGGTTATAAAGCATGTCATGGCATACCCCATAGAAATCCATAAACATCAGGTCAGCTACAGGCCGTAAACCGGTTGCTGCTGCACCTGCAGCCATACCGATAATCGCAGATTCTGTAATTGGGGTATCGATCACACGTTCAGAGCCGAACTCAGACCATAAACCCTTGGTCACACCCAGTACGCCACCAAAGCCTTCAAGGGCATTATCTTCAGTATTTTTACCACCATGACCACCACGTACGTCTTCACCGACTACAAATACAGTCGGGTCACGGCGCATTTCTAATTCAATCGCTTCTTTAATCGCGTTACGGTAACTTTTATTTGGCATTTGCTTTACTATTCCTTTAGTAAGAGACATAAACATCGGTCAGAAGCTGGGAAACTTCTGGGTATTTGGCAGCACGGGCTTTTGCTACAGCGTCGTCTACATTAGCTTTAGACTCAGCATCAATTGCATCGAGCTTTGCCAGATCAATCTGGTCTTTAACTTTTTTACGGAAAATTTTTAATGGATCGCGATGTTCTTTTACATAATCCACTTCATCTTTAGAACGGATTAACCCAGGGTCACCTTCGAAATGACCATAGAAGCGGTTGGTAATTGTTTCAATTACACTTGGTCCACCACCATTTCTGGCTCGCTCAATTGCCTGCTGGGCAGCTTCATAGACTGCAAAGAAATCTGTACCGTCAACCTTGACTGCAGGTAAACCAAAACCTGCTGCCCGACCAGCAATATCTTTACTTCCTACTGCATAGTCATGACCGGTACCTTCACCAAAGCCATTGTTTTCAAATACAAATATGACTGGAAGTTGCAATACTACAGCCATATTCATCGCTTCAAAAGTGAGACCCTGATTTGACCCCCCATCACCCGTAAATGACAGACCTATACCACCGGTTTTCAAAGTTTTAGCAGTCAAAGCTGCTCCAATTGCTAAAGGAGGTCCACCTCCTACAATACCGTTTGCACCCAGCATGCCCTTGTCGAGGTCTGCAATATGCATTGAACCACCTTTACCACGACACAGGCCGGCATCTTTACCGAAAATCTCAAGCATCATGGCATGGATATCACATCCTTTAGCAATACAGTGCCCATGGCCCCGGTGGGTGGAGGTAATGTAATCCTTATCGGTTAGATTTTCACAAATACCGACTGCAACTGCTTCCTCACCACTATAAAGGTGAATAAATCCAGGAATATCACCCATGGTATTTTCTTCGTGAAGCCGGTCCTCAAACTCACGAATATCGCGCATACTCTTATATGCAGCCAGTAATTTTTCTTCCGTTAATTGCATATCCTTTTCCTTTTTATCTTGATCAAAATCAAGGGAACAGTGAATAACTCACACCTCCAATTAAATATATTTATTCTAAAATTAATATTAGACTAAAATTATTTATTAAAATAAAACTTACCTATTATTTTCAAAAACAATAATTTATTTATTAAAAAATAAATGTAATTTTTTATTATTTTAAACAACGACTTAAAAACAAACCTTTAACCAACCTCATATATTTTATAATCCTAATTTTATTTAAAAGTTAGATTTTTAT
The DNA here is from genome assembly GCF_002434085.1 of Acinetobacter sp. UBA6571. Classification (NCBI taxonomy): domain Bacteria; kingdom Pseudomonadati; phylum Pseudomonadota; class Gammaproteobacteria; order Moraxellales; family Moraxellaceae; genus Acinetobacter; species Acinetobacter sp. UBA6571. Next base: position 49,292 of record NZ_DJJJ01000001.1, read on the forward strand.
TTTAAAAATATTTTTTTTAAATATTAATCTCTTTTTATTTATTTTAAGACTTATTATTAAATCAGGATATATTTAAATGGATTTACAACAGAATTTTAAGCATGAAAAAAAACTTCGGGGTGCGGATAAACTGGCACGTATACCTGTTAAGGTTATTGCAACAGACGTTATTCCGACAAAACCCGAATGGATACGGGCAAAAATCAGTCAACCTGAAGAGATTGGCCGTATTAAAGGGCTGTTGCGTCAGCAGAAACTACATACGGTATGTGAAGAAGCGGCGTGTCCAAACCTGCCAGAATGTTTTGGTAGCGGTACTGCAACTTTTATGATAATGGGTGATATCTGTACCAGACGGTGTCCTTTTTGCGATGTAGCTCACGGCCGCCCGAACAGCCTAGATCCGGCTGAGCCTCGGCATCTTGCCGAAACCGTCGCAAACCTGAATTTAAGTTATGTGGTAATTACTTCTGTAGACCGGGATGACCTGAAAGATGGAGGCGCCCAACATTTTGTAGATTGTATTCAGGAGATACGTAAATGCTGTCCGAATACCCGGATCGAAATATTGGTTCCGGACTTTAGAGGGCGGCTTGATCTTGCCTTGTCTATCCTTAGCCAGTCTCCACCAGATGTATTTAACCATAATATAGAGACAGTGTTCCGCTTGTACCGGGCCTTGCGGCCTGGATCAGATTATCAGCATTCTCTTAATCTGTTAAAAAAATTTAAAAATTTATGTCCTGAGATTCCTACCAAATGTGGCTTGATGGTAGGTATTGGAGAGATTGAGGCAGAGGTTATTGCGCTGTTAAATGATTTAAAAGATCATTATGTGGATTTGGTCACCATCGGACAGTACCTACAGCCTTCTAAAGCTCATGCTCCTATCCATCGTTTTGTGAGCTTAAAAGAATTTGAGCATTATCAGCGTCATGGCGAGTTTTTAGGATTTAAAAATATTTGGAGTGCGCCTATGGTACGTTCCAGTTATTTTGCCGATCAGCAATATTTAGGGAAACCTGTACCGCAACCTTTCAGCAGAAAGCAGTTACCCTAAATACAAACAGACAGGTTGATCTTATGCAGGAATATTCTGTAACTATTTTAAACAGATCAGTCTGAATCGGCCATTTCTTTTAAAAACAGTCTGACTATATTGGTACATATACCAGACTGATGTTTAAAGATGTGTATGCTGACGTCAGCCTTTTGTCGGATAGCAGATTAGAGCATCAAGGTTTAAGGTAGGGGAAAATAACAACAGTAACCAGCTCAGGTAGCTGCATTTTTGCCTCATCATGAAGGACCATGATATGCATATGATTAAAAAATTACCCGTGTTAAATCCTGTTTCTCATTATTCATCAGCTTTTTTAAAGAATGCTGTAGCACATCATGTGCCTCCCGTTTCAGTAGATGCGGCCCCAGTACTGAATCTGGATCATGGTTGGCGTGAAACACTCTTCGGTCGCTCATTAGATCAGTGTCATTCTGAACTCTTGAGAATTGCAGAAGATGCCAGCATGGCAATCGGAATTACAGACCAGCATGGCACTCTGCTCTGGACCTGGAGCAGTCACTCTATGCGCTCTTCTGCAGAACAGGTGCATTTTTTTGAAGGTGGCCAGTGGTCTACCCAGTCCGTAGGCACCAATGCTATTGGCCTTGCGTTAAATACCCATGCTGCCAGTTGTGTGTACTCACATGAAAACCAGATGAATAGCGTGCGTGACTGGGTATGCTACGCAGCGCCCATCATCGACCCACAAAGCGGCCAGTTCCATGGCATTATTAACCTTTCAACCAAGTATGAGAAGCATAATTCTTTAGGCGTACTCGCCGTAGAGCGCTGTGCAGATCTGGTACAACGCGCCATCCGGCTTGAACAGCAAAATGTGCTTTATCTTAAAGTGCTGGGTGGGTCAAAAGTTCAGTTTAATCATCATATTTTACAGCTGACGCACCGGCAAATTGAAATACTGTGTATTCTGGCATTGTGTCCAGATGGGATCAGTTTGGACGAATTACACTATGCCCTTTATGGAGACAGGCAGGTTAGCCAGAAAACTCTAAAAGCAGAATTATCCCAGATGCGCAGTCTGTTACTCGACTGTATCCAATCACGCCCTTACAAACTGAACTGTGAGGTTCAGGCAGATTTTCTTATGGCTGAACAGGCATTGAATCTGGGCTTTACTGTTACAGTATTGGCCTTGTACAAGGGCAATTTCCTGAGTAAGACAGAAAGTCCTTTCCTGTGTGCCTGGCGTGACTGCTTTGATGCGCGCTTAAGTCATATGATTCATAACTTGCAAGACATTGACCAGTTATTTCGCCTGATTAGTCGCGTTCCTGAACGTACTGATGCAATTGAGCGTCTGCTTGAACTTTTACCAGAAGACAGTCCTCATGCAGTCAAATTAAAACAACTTCTAGAATAGTCCATGAAATAGCAAATCCTGTTTGCTATTTAAGCTGACATATGGATTCCATCTAGTTCGTTATCGTTAACCCGGAATTATTCTGCTCATTAATATTATTTTTCAGCTTTTCGAGAAAAGATTCCAGAATCATATTATGTCGCCTGCCCTTTCTGGTAATCATGCAGATCGGTGTACTATAATGCATGCGCTGCTCGAGCACAGGTTTCATCTGACCGCTTTCTACCCATTTTCTTGCATAATGATCAGGTAAAAATCCCATAAAATTTCCGGTTAAAATTAAAAAAGCAATTCCCTCCCGGTCACTTGCAGTTGCAGAACAATGCAGCAGCTGGTAGAGCTGTAATGCTTGTGAATTAATACTGTAGTTAGGCATTACCGCATTCCACTGACTTAAATCTTGTTCTTTTAATCGTTCGGTAGAAAAAAATAAGGGATGCCGATCTCCACAATAAAGATAGGAACTTTCTTCATAAAGATTTAAATAGTCCAGCCCCGATAATGGAGTAACCATCGGGACTGCCCCTACATGTAAGCGGCCATCCATCACCTTGCATTCAATATCTGCTAGTGTACTCATACTGATGTTAATCTGCACATCAGGGCTTTCACTGGTAAGTTGCTCAAGCGTATTAGTGATATAAGGCTTTGGCAAATTAATTAAATTGTTAATAATTCCAATATTAAACTCGCCTTTTAACTTTTTATGAATCTGGTTAACCTTAAGCTTAAACTCCTCAATAGAAGCGATTAGCGTTTCACTATAGTTCAAGATTTCCTTACCTTCATCGGTAAGAGAAAATCCGGCACGGCCACGCTGGCATAACCTGAGCCCCAGACGATTTTCCAAATCACTCATATGCAGACTAATGGCTGAGCGGCTAATTCCAAGAACACTCTCTGCTGAAGTAAAGCTCCCACATTCGCATACTGTCTTGAAAATTCTCAATAACTTGATATCAAAATCAGTAATCTGGTTCAGATTTTTAATTTTCATTTACGTAAGTAATTTTATATCTAAAGATAAGTTTATTTGAATTTATCAGAACTAAACCCCAGATGTAAACTGAGAGCATAACTGGAAAAAGGGATTTTTTTAGTGACCCTTTCACATTTTAAATGTTTACCCTGAAACTCAGTTATACCGTTACTACCCACGGACTGCTTGCTTTAAAAATCAGTCATATATACCGCGTTTGGTAGAGCTCCATGTACAGGCCAGATTCAGGCTGCAATGAGTAGAGAAGATCATGAAAGTCGTCGTTTTAGGAAGTGGTGTAATTGGTGTCACAACTGCATGGTATCTAGCCCAAGCAGGGCATGAAGTGACCGTAATTGACCGACAGCCTGGAGCAGCGCTGGAGACCAGTGCTGCAAATGCCGGACAGGTCTCTCCTGGCTATGCTACACCTTGGGCAGCGCCAGGGGTGCCACTTAAAGCCATTAAATGGATGTTTCAAAAACATGCTCCTCTGTCTATTCGTCCAGATGGAACCAGTTTCCAGATTGCCTGGATGTGGCAAATGCTAAAGAACTGCAATATTCAGCATTATCAGGAAAATAAGAGCCGTATGGTTCGTATTGCTGAATATAGTCGTGACTGTCTGAAAGAATTACGGAAGACTACAGGTATTGCTTATGAAAGTCGTCAGCAAGGAACCTTACAGCTTTTCCGTAGTGAACAGCAATATGCCAATGCTGCCAAAGATATTGAAGTATTAAAAGAAGCTGGTGTGCCATTTGAGTTGCTCGAAGCGAAAGATTTAATGAAAGTTGAACCTGCTTTAAAATATTCCAGTCATAAACTGACAGGCGGGTTACGCTTGCCAAATGATGAAACTGGTGACTGCCAGTTATTTACACAGCATCTTGCAGAAATGGCAAAAGCTGCTGGCGTAATTTTTAAATTTGGTGTTTCTATTGAAAAACTGGTGGTTGAAGCAGATAAAGTCACAGCAGTCCAAACCAGTGAAGGTCTGGTTAAAGCAGACCAATATGTAATTGCAATGGGATCTTTCTCTACTCCACTATTACGTGGGTTAATTCATATTCCAGTCTATCCATTAAAAGGCTACTCACTGACCATTCCAATTCAAGATGCTACGCGTGCACCAGTTTCTACAGTACTGGACGAGACCTACAAAGTCGCTGTAACACGCTTTGATGATCGTATTCGTGTAGGGGGTATGGCAGAAATTGTAGGCTTTAATTATAAATTGCTTCCAGAACGCAGAAAAACTCTGGAAATGGTGGTGAATGATCTTTATCCGTCTGCCGGACGTTTAAAAGAAGCAACTTTCTGGACAGGGCTTCGTCCCATGACACCAGATGGTACGCCTATTGTAGGTAAAACTGCCCTGAGTAACCTGTTCTTAAATACTGGGCATGGTACATTAGGCTGGACCATGGCATGTGGTTCAGGTAAATTGCTTTCAGACCTCATGAGCCATAAACGACCAGCGATTTATGCAGATGACTTATCGGTTGCTCGCTATGCTGAGCGTCCAGGTTTTCAGGTCGCTACTGCCTGAATATAAGAAAAATATTTATTTAAAAACTAAATAAAAAAGCCTCCGAAGAGGCTTTTTTTAATGGCTCAGATTAGTCACCTGTATAGCCTTTAAGTTTTAAGCGCGCAGCGTGTAGTAAAGGTTCAGTATAACCAGATGGTTGCTCACCGCCTTTAAAGATCAGGTCAGATGCAGCTTTAAAAGCAATACTATTTTCGAAGTCAGCAGACATTGCAGTATAAAGCGGATCATTGGCATTTTGTTCGTCTACAATTTTAGCCATGCGCTTTAATACTTCTTCAACCTGTTCACGACTCACAATACCATGACGTAACCAGTTCGCAACGTGCTGTGAAGAAATACGTAATGTTGCGCGGTCTTCCATCAGGCCTACATCATTAATATCTGGAACCTTTGAACAGCCTACACCCAAGTCAACCCAGCGCACAACATAACCCAGAATACCCTGACAGTTATTTTCAAGTTCGTTCTTTTTCTCTTCTTCAGTCCAGTCTGTATTTGCTGCTAGCGGAGGAGTCAACAGATCATCCAGAGCTAAAGGCTCAGTCTGTAATAGTTCTTGCTGACGCTCGGATACATTGCACTGATGATAATGAATTGCATGAATTACTGCTCCTGTTGGAGAAGGAACCCATGCACAGCTTGCACCTGCTTCCGGATGCTCGATCTTAGTACGATACATGTCAAGCAACATATCTGGTTTTGGCCACATACCTTTACCGATCTGTGCCTTACCGCGTAATCCTGCTTTCAGGCCGATCATTACATTACGGTTTTCATAAGCAGGGAACCATTTTTGTCCTTTGATTTCGCCTTTACGAACAAATGGACCTGCTTCCATAAAGGTATGAATCTCATCACCTGTACGGTCCATAAAACCAGTATTAATAAAGATGGTACGGTCTTTGGCCTGAGCAATACAGTTCTTCAGGTTTACAGAAGTACGGCGTTCTTCATCCATAATCCCGATTTTAAGAGTTTTTGCCGGCAGCCCCAAAGCCTGCTCAGCACGTTCAAAAAGTTCTACCGCAAATGCGACCTCTTCCGGACCATGCATTTTTGGTTTTACGATATACATTGAACCCTGACGTGAGTTCTTGATTTCATTTTCGCCACGAATATCAGCAATACTTAGTAATGGCGTTACCAGTGCATCCATGATGCCTTCATAGATTTCTGCACCATCTACCAAAATAGCAGGGTTCGTCATCAGGTGGCCAACATTACGCAGTAACATCAATGATCGGCCATGAATTTTACCCGTATTCCCTTCAAGGTCTGTATAAGTACGGTCTTTGTTCATAGCACGGGTAACAGTTTTGTCACCTTTTTGGAAAGATTCCTGAAGTGTACCCTTCATAAGCCCAAGCCAGTTACGGTAGCCTTCTACTTTTTCCTCTGCATCTACTGCAGCAATCGAGTCTTCCAGATCCTGAATTGTCGTTACAGCTGCTTCAAGTACCAGGTCTTTTACACCAGCTGCATCAGTCTGGCCAATCGGACTAGTCGCATCAATCTGGATAATGACATGCAATCCATTATTTTTTAGAATAATTTCATTCGGATTACTTTTCTCGCCATTATAACCTACAAACTGAACCGGTTCAGCCAAGGTAGTTTTAGTATCATCTTTTAAAGTAATAACCAGCTGATTATCTTCAACTTCATAGCGTGTAGCATCTTGATGCGAGCCTGCCTCAAGCGGGAAAGTATCATTCAGAAAGCTTTTAGCAAATTCGATAACTTTGGCGCCACGGGCCGGATTATACCCCTTACCCTTTTCTGCGCCATTCTCTTCAGAAATCACATCAAAGCCATAAAGTGCATCATATAAAGAACCCCAGCGGGCATTTGCAGCATTAAGGCAGTAACGGGCATTTCGTACAGGTACAACCAACTGTGGGCCTGCCAATACTGCAATTTCTTCATCCACATTTTCAGTGGTAATCTGGAAATCTTCTACTTCTGGTAATAAGTAGCCAATCTCTTTCAGGAAAGCTTTGTAAGCTTCAAGTTCAAATTCGTTATTGCGATGCCATTCGTCAATTTTAGCCTGAATTTCATCACGCTTTGCAAGAAGCGCTTTATTTTTCGGACTAAGATCAACAACGACTTGCTCAAAATTTTTCCAGTATGTTTCACTGTCCAGACCGGAACCCGGTAAAGCTTCATTTTCGATGAAATCATAGAGTTCTTTAGCAATCGCTAACTTGCCTTTTTGAATACGTGCAGTCATTGTCTTTCCTGATATTGCTACTTTTTATCACAAGAGATTCTAGTATACTGATTTATATTTAGCTGAATACCACTATCACGTTCCTAAATAGTAAGCATTTTCTGTTTAAAAAATATTGACATCAATAGTTTTTATATATGCCAGTTTAAAATACGTTTATATTCAGCCGCTTTAAATTTACTTATAGTGGATAAAGAGAGAGGTTTCGAAAATTAGACTTAAGTACCAGCTTTTCTACCTATCTTTTATAACTTTTACAATAACTGATCACACGTATTAAAGCAAAACCATGCCGATACTGCGCGGTTTTATTTAATATAAATAATAAAAAAGCGTTCCGTAGAACGCTTGATTAAAATTTTACTGGGCGCCGTGAATTTGCTTGTGCTCTGAATGCAGATACTCATCTGATTGCATTTCCAGCAATCTTGAACGGGTACGCTCAATTTCAAACGCCAACTTCTCTCCCTGGTAGATATTAATAATATCATCTTGAGAGGTAAGTAAAAGTTTTACTCCCCGATCATAGAACTCATCAACCAGATAAATAAAACGTCGGGTTGCATCATTAATCTGATCAGTTAAATGCGGAACATTACTGACCAGTACCGTATTATAAATATTGGCTATTTCAATGAAATCTGACGGGCTGCGAGGCTTAAGGCAAAGTTCTGAAAATTCACACCACAACACATCTTCAGTATGACCGATAGTCTCTACAATACGGTTATTGATAATAATTGATTCTTGAGACTGCACCTGAGTCTGGGTCAATGCAGAAAACCTTTGGGCAATCCACTGCTGTGCTTCGTGGCTGAGCGGTGCCTTGAAAAGCTGCGCCTGTTTTAACACCCGTAACCGATAATCTACTCCAGCATCTACATTTAACACGACGCAGTTTTTTTTGACCATTTCAATGGTAGGTAAAAAACGGTCACGATGAATACCATTTTTATATAAACCATCTGGTGCAATATTTGAGGTCGCTACCAGCGTAATACCGCGCTGGAATAATTTTTGAAACAGATCGCTCAAAATCATGGCATCAGTGACATTTGATACAAAAAATTCGTCGAAGCAAATAATAACTGCATCTTTGTAAATCTGGTCAGCCACCAGATCTAGGGGATTACGCTGGCCAGACAGCTTATTTAACTCACGGTGTACATGTTGCATAAAGTGATGAAAATGCATACGTAACTTGCGGCGAAATGGAATAGACTCAAAGAATTGATCCATTAGCCATGTTTTTCCACGGCCAACCCCACCCCACATGTATACACCACGCGGTGCAGTTTGCCGGCGAAAACGGCGAAATGCTTTCTTAGAAGCCTTATATCGGTGAATCAATTCATGCCAGACCCGGTCCAGCTCCTGCACAGCTTGTGCCTGTGCTTCATCAGGTAAAAATTGTCCAGAAGATAAAGCTTGAGAATAATGCTCGGCTGGAGAGACGGGTGAAAAAGCTGTACTGTGTGATGATTTAAGCTCTAGCATATAATTCTGATACGTTTTATGGGCTAATGGGAAGTATAACGAAGAATATAGTGAAACATATAAAACTTTGGCATAACCCAACTTAGGCTATTTACCATATTGTCTTGGGCTTTGTCCGAACCAGCGCTTAAAGGCATGATTAAATGCGGCCGGTTCTGAATAGCCCAGTAACTCAGCAATAACCTCAATTGAGTACTCTTTATATTCAATCAGTTTTAATGCTTTGTTTTTAATCAACTGTTCTCTAATTTCTTTATAACTGGTATTGAACTGTTGTAGCTGATGGCGCAAGGTACGTTCTGGAATACCAAGTGCTTGTGCAGTCTCTGCCATAGTAGGAATTACCCCCTTTTGCAGCTCTAAATAGTCATGTACGCGCTGAATAAGTGAAGGTACTGCATCATCATGATTTAAACGTTGTAGCTCACTAATACATTTAGCTTCATAAACCCGATGGGTAATTGGATCTGCAGAAGGAATTTTGATTTCAAGTACTTGCGAATTTAATCCAAATTTCGCCTGCTTAAAACCGAAGTGCAGATCTGCACCATAATAATTCTGATACAGCTGTAATTGCTCTTTATCTTCAGGTGCTTTAAAAGGTAACTCAACTCTTAAAGTAGGTGCAACCAGTCCCATCATTTTATAAATATCTTGAATAAATTTATAAGTTCCCGAAATTTCGCATTGGGCACGTAGCAATCCCATATCTGAGTTTAGGTCTACTGGCAAATATGTCAATGCAACCTGATGAGCCATGACTTCAAGGCCTAAAGTTCCAAATAGGTGAGTAAGACCCTGGTATTGGATCCCCTTTTCAAGAGCAGTCTGGATATTATTACTGGTTACAAGGAGCATCAGCAAAGGGCCATAACCGGCAAGCGCGTAATGCTGCCCAATAAATAGTCCTGTTTCAGGCTTTACCCCTTCACCCACAACTTTTTGTATATCCCATTCCAAGCTGGGATGAATAATAGAAGTCGGATCCAAAGCATCCGGCTTGATACCAATTGTTGCGAGCCGTGAATCAACATCAATTCCAGCGTTACGCATACCTTGTATTAAATACATCAAACCGAGAATAGAACGCTTCATGAATAATTCAATTTACCCTGACCTGTCTGTTTTACTATAAAAATCTCATCTTTTTAATTGCCGAATCTATCAATATTTATGTTGCTGCTATCATGGGCCAATATAAGCAAAGCTGTATAATTTGTATAAAAATAGAACGGACTTAGCAGAGAATGCAGAAAAATAATATAGAACCTGTAACTGGACGCAGAGTAAAAGTTGCAATTATTGGTGCGGGATTTGGTGGTTTAGCCGCCGCAATTCGGTTATTACAGCAAAACATTGATGACTTTATTATTATTGAAAAAACAGGAGATGTAGGGGGCACATGGCGCGAAAACCGCTATCCGGGAGCTGCCTGTGATGTACAGTCACACATGTATTCTCTGTCTTTTGCGCCAAAAACAGACTGGTCAAAGCGTTACGCCGAGGCACCAGAAATTTTTGAATATATACAAAATCTTACTGAAAACTATCAACTGCGCCAATATATTCAATTCAATACAGAAATCACTGGAACTTTTTATAATGAACAGTTAAATATATGGCATATTGAAATTGATAGGCAGGAGAATATAGAAGCCCAATTTGTCATTTTTGCTTCCGGGCCGCTTCATATACCGCAGATTCCTAAAATAAAAGGTATCGAAAAATTTAATGGGAAAATTTTCCATTCATCACAATGGGATCATGAATACGATCTGATAGGTAAAACAGTTGCATCAATTGGTACAGGCGGCAGCGCCATTCAATATATTCCAGAAATAGCCTCACAGGTGAAACAGCTCTATGTAATGCAGCGTAGTGCAGCTTGGGTCATTCCACGCGACGAACGCAAATATGGCCAGTTGGAGAAAAACCTTTTTGCTCAGCAGGAATGGTTCAGGAAATTACATCGGATCCGGCTGTACTGGTCAAATGAATCACGGGTTATTCCAATTGTACAGCCATTTGCTATGCGCTATGTAGAAAAACTAGGCCGCGCTTTTATACGATTCCAGGTTAAAGATAAAACTATCGCCAAGAAACTTACACCTGATTATATTATGGGCTGTAAACGCATCTTGGTATCAAATAAATATTATCCAACCTTCAACCGGAGCAATGTTGAACTTGTAACTGATAAGATTCGGGAGATTACTGAAGACAGCATTATTACTCAGGATGGTCAGACCCGAGGAATTGACTGCCTGATCTATGGTACAGGTTTTATCACTGATCCCCGTGTTTACCTAAAGAATTTTCCATGCATTGGCCAGCATAATCAATCATTAGCAAAGGCTTGGGAAGATGGCGCCGAAAGCTACTATGGGGTAAGTACTAAAGGTTTCCCGAATCTGTTTCAGTTACTAGGTCCAAATACTGTTTTGGCGCATAATTCCGTTTTATTTATGATTGAATCTCAAATCGAGCATATCTTGCAATTGATTCAGCTGGTTGAAAAAACTCATACTCAGGCAGTCGTTGTTAAAGCTGAAGTACAGGATCAATTTAATCATCGAGTCCAAGACATGCTTAAAGGTACAGTCTGGCAGTCTGGCTGCACTAGCTGGTATCAGCAAAATGGCGGCAAAAACTTTTCCCTATGGCCTACTTACACTTGGCGATACTGGCTAGAAACCCGAAAGGTAAATCCGGCGGATTATCATTTTTTAGGAAATAGCACCATAAGCCGTGCAGCTTAAATTTTTCCCTGACATAATAAGCAGGTGTTGATTGCATCTGCTTATTCATGACTTCTCTTATTCTGGTTTTACAAATTTTTTTAGCCTTGGGTTTAGGCTTTTTATCCGCAAAAAAATTACCTGTTCCTGTACAAAAACTTATTTTCAAAATCTTGCCGTATTTTTCTTATCTGCTATTAATAAGTGTATCGCTTGAACTTTTTCAAGCTCTACAACAGTTACAACATCCTTTATATATTTTAAAACCTGCCTTATTAATTGCTCTACTGACCTCATTAGGATCTTTCTTGGTCTGTTTATTTGCTTATCAATGGCTAGACCGTAGCAGTGTCAAAGGCTCAATTTCCTTACACCTGTTTTTAAAGGCAATTAAGAATATCAGTTATGCTCTGCTGGCTCTAATGGCGGGTGCAGGCATTGGCTGGCTGATTAAATTATCTGGAAATGAATATTCTTTTAACAGCTGGTATCTATTACTGGTTTTTATTTTACTAATTGGTGTGGAGCTGGCTCATACCCATTTTGACCGTGCCTGGTTAAGCTGGAAAATTTTGGTTGTTCCATTAGCGGCTTTTATTGGTTCTGGCTTGGCTGCATTATTATGCATTCCTTTATTACAGAGTTACACAGCGAATGAAATTCTGGCCTTAGCTCAAGGTTATGGCTGGTACTCAATGTCTGGCATCCTGCTGAGTCAGATTCACTCTCCACAGCTTGGCAGTATTGCTCTGCTCACTGATCTGTTCCGGGAAGTTTTTGCAATTTTACTGATGTATTGTATCGGTTGGCGTTTTCCGCGTTCGGCAATTTCTAGTGCAGGAGCAACTTCCATGGATGTAACACTTGCCATGGTCAAACAGTCTTGCGGGACTCATTATGTTCCTCATGCCATGATGAGTGGCCTAATCTTAACTTTACTGGCACCTCTACTAATAAGCTTTTTTATATTTTTATAAAACAAAAATATAAGTTTGAATTTATTTGTACTTGATCTAAATCCTCAGAAGGTTATGCCAAAAAACAAAGCTGATAAACTAGTGATCAGCTTTGTCTGCAGTAGTTAAACTTACGATTACCCAATTATAAGCTGGCTAGAATTTCTTTTAAGGCTCCGGCAGGATCAGTCGATTGTGTAATTGGACGTCCAATTACTAAATGGGTTGAACCATCAAGCACAGCCTGTTTTGGAGTCACGATACGTTTTTGGTCATCCGCACTTGAACCGGCAGGACGGATACCGGGAGTAACCAGTGCAAAATCTTGTCCTAGTTCCTTACGTAATAGTGGAGCTTCCTGGGCAGAACAGACGACACCATCCAGACCACTTTCCTGAGTAAGCTTTGCCAAGCGTTTAACCTGCTCAAAAGGCTCAACATCTAAACCAATATCACGCAAATCATCGCGTGTTTGTGAGGTTAGTACTGTTACTGCAATCAGTTGGGTAGGATACTGTCCTGCTCTTAATCGCTCTACACAGGTTTCCATCATTTTACGGCCACCTGAAGCATGGACATTTACCATCCAGACCCCAAGATCAGCGGCGGCACACACTGCTTGAGCTGTAGTATTCGGGATATCATGAAATTTTAAATCAAGAAAAACTTCAAAACCTTTATTTTGTAAGGTTTTAACAATTGATGGACCTTCATGAGTAAAAAGCTCTTTGCCTACCTTGACACGACATAGTGATGGATCAAGTTGATCTGCAACTTTCAGGGCGTCATATTGGCTTTTTGCATCTAAGGCAACAATAATACTCACAAGTTTAATTCCATCTTATAAAAATCGGCCAATTATAAAGTGATTCATGCCATGCTCAAAGCAGGAATATATTGATAATGCAAAAAAGCCTGGTTATCTTTTCTAAAACATATTTATCTCTGTTCAGAGATCAGAATAGCTCTCGTATCATGTTCTAAGGCCTCAAAAATATGAGCCTGATCGGCAGGATAACAAATGTAATCCCCTTCATTAAGCACAATCGGTTCTGAAACTAAGCCTACTTTAGCCTTACCTTTCATAATAATAATATGTTCTATACTTCCGATTGAATGTGGCTGACTGCAACGCGGTTCGTCTGGATGTGTAGTAAGGATATAAACGTCTCGTCTGGCACCTGTGGGACAGTTTGCCAGTAATATTGCCTGATAATGAGCAATTTCAGAACTGACGGATGGGCCTTCGCCAAAACGAATAACCTGTGTTTGTGCAGTATTAGCCTCCATTAATTTTGCAAATGGAATATCTAGAGCCACACATAGAGCCCATAATGTTTCCAAGCTTGGATTTCCTTGCGCAGCTTCCAGTTGAGATAAGGTTGATTTGGCAATACCTGCGCGGCGGGCTACCTCTGTCAATGACAATCCCGCTTTTTGTCTTTCTCTTTGTAGTCCTTTAGCCACCATCTCAATAGGTAATGTCATAATTCACCATAAAAAACAAATGTTCGTTTTGACGAACAATATAAAATTAAACTATTATATCGTACGATCGTTTGATATAGAAAACAAAAGATGTGCAATGAAGAGCGAAACAAATTAATTAAAACTATCACACTTATCTCGGTGGCAACCGGTATTGTAGGCATTTCTTTAGGGTCGATTGCAGCCAGTTTCCATATACATTTATGGATTCCTCTAGCTTTATCTATATTTGTATTGGCAGGCGCTGCAGAGTTTACCTTCATTGGTTTGATTGCATCAGGTGCCAATCCAATCTTTGCTGCATTGACCGGTATATTAATTAATTTAAGGCATTTCCCTTTTGGCCTATCAGTTGCTACTTATATTGAAAAAAATACTTATCAATTTTTTGCTTGCCATATTATGAATGATGAGAGTGTCATGTTCGGCCTCAGCCAAGAAAATACTCATTCAAAAAAGTGGGCCTACTGGATGTGTGGTTTAGGCATCAGCATGCTTTGGCCGCTTGGTGTATTTATCGGTTATCTGCTTAGCAAAAATATTCCAGATATCTATATTTTTGGTATTGATGCAGCATTCCCAGCCATTCTTTTTGCCTTAATCCTGCCAATGCTCAAGAATAAAACCACACGAAATCGAGTATTTCTGGGTACATCACTTTCCTTGGCCTCTATTCCCTTACTTCCAACAGGTCTTCCTGTTTTGGTGTCTATGTTTGGTTTAATAATAGGACGAAAAACAAAATGAAATATAGTGAAAGTTATATATTTATAGCGATTATAATTCTTGCATTAGGTACCTATCTGATTCGTTATTCTGGGTTCTATTTAGCCAGTCGCATTACATTTAAAGAATCTCATCAATAGCTCTTTGCAGACTCTGCTTGTGTGCTTCTGTTTAGCTTAGCGTTATTCAATACACTATTTACTGAAGATCATTTTAGTGGCATGAGTAAATTAGTCGGAGTTTTAGTTGCAGTCGTATTTGCATGGAAAAAGTATTCTTTTATCATAGTCATTATGATTGCAATGACCGTTACAGGTATGTTGAGGTATATAGGCTTTGCATAAACAAAAAAAGCTCTTTATTCCAATAAAGAGCTTTTAAGGTTCTTATAAAATCAGCTGGATTTTATAAGAGTTAAACTAGAAAAATTATAATGGTGTACGATTCTGGCTTTCCGAATTAATATCTAAAACTGTTTTTTCATGTCGGGCACTTGCTGCGGCTTCGGCAGCTGCTAGCTGAGCAGTATGAATCTGTTCTTTACGTAAATGCTCAATGTCTTGGCGAAGGCGTTTAATCTCCCAATTGCGTTGAAATACGCGGAATACTTGCACACCAAGTAGCAAACCTGCAATGATTCCCAAGCATAGGGTCAATAATAGCAAAAGTCCCAAACGCATAGCTGGAACTTGTGTAAATAACAAGTCAACTGAAAGTTCGGTTCCATTTTGCAGTACAAGTGCAAGTGCATAACCAAATACAATAATTAATAAGGCGACTAAGAGATAACGCATAAACACCCCACATGATTAAGTTTATTTATTGGCAGATTCGTTTACTGCGTCACGGAGTGCTTTACCCGGTTTAAAATGTGGTACGGCTTTCGCTGCAACTTCTACCGCTTTACCAGTTTTAGGATTACGGCCAACACGTGGTTCACGATGGTGCAATGCGAAACTACCGAATCCGCGTATTTCAATACGATTGTCTGTAGACAGCGCTTCAATCATCTGATCAATCATGATTTTTACGGCCTCTTCAACAAGAGGTTCAGCCAAATGCGGGTTTTTCAGGGCAATTCGCTCTATTAAATCGGATTTATTAAGTGCTTCAGTAGTCATCTATGACCTCTTAAGTTATCAAGCTACTCTAACTCTTGCAGATAATAACCTGTTTAAATACAAAACGGTAGCGCAGTATACTAATACTACGCTACCGTTTACAGTATTTGTATAAAAAGTACTAAGTAGTTACACTACTATGTCCTTTTTTACATATTACTTCATTTGAGCCTTGATCAAGTCACCAATCGTCTTAGGACCATTGTCTTGATTAGTTGAAGTCTGACGCAGGTTAGCTACAGCTTCTTTCTCTTCAGCTTCATCTTTCGCTTTGATAGACAGGTTGATAGAGCGAGATTTACGATCAACATTGATGATCTTCGCTTCAACTTCCTGACCAACTTCAAGGAATTTAGTTGCATCTTCAACGCGATCACGGTTGATTTCAGAAGCTTTCAGAGTAGCTTCAACTTCGTCAGCCAACTTCACAGTTGCGCCACGAGCATCAACAGCAGTTACAGTACCTTTAACCAAAGCACCACGTTCGTTAGCAGCAAGGAAATCATTGAACGGATCGCTGTTTAATTGCTTGATACCTAGGCTGATACGGTTGCCTTCAGCATCTACAGACAGGATAACGGCTTCAACAGTATCACCTTTCTTGTAACGACGGATTGCTTCTTCGCCCTGTTCGTTCCAAGAGATGTCAGACAGGTGAACCAGACCATCAATACCACCTGGCAAACCAATAAAGATACCAAAGTCAGTAATTGACTTGATTGTACCTGAAACCTTTTCACCTTTGTCGTGGTTCTTAGCAAACTCTTCCCATGGGTTAGCACGAGTTTGTTTAATACCCAGAGAGATACGACGACGTTCTTCGTCCACTTCAAGAACCATAACGTCAACTTCGTCACCGATCTGAACAACTTTAGATGGGTGGATGTTCTTGTTAGTATGGTCCATTTCTGAAACGTGTACCAAACCTTCAACGCCTTCAGCAATCTCAGCGAAACAGCCGTAGTCAGTCAGGTTAGTTACACGAGCTTTAACGATAGAACCTTTAGGATAACGGTTCATGATCGCCATCCATGGATCTTCACCAAGCTGTTTAAGGCCTAGAGATACACGGTTACGCTCACGGTCAAACTTAAGCACTTTAACAGTAACTTCTTGCCCTACTTCAACCACTTCTGATGGGTGCTTGATGCGTTTCCAAGCCATATCAGTGATGTGTAGAAGACCATCAATACCGCCCAGGTCAACGAATGCGCCGTAGTCAGTAAGATTTTTGATCGTACCAGTAACTGTTTGACCTTCTTCAAGCTGAGCAAGAAGAGCTTCACGGTCAGCTGAAGATTCAGCTTCCATTACTGCACGACGAGATACCACAACATTATTGCGTTTAGCATCAAGTTTGATTACTTTAAATTCTAACTCTTTGCCTTCAAGGTGAGTTGTATCACGGATCGGACGAGTGTCTACCAGAGAACCCGGCAGGAACGCACGAACTGGACCGATATCAACTGTGAAACCGCCTTTAACTTTACCAGAGATAACACCAGTAACGATTTCGCCGTCTTCAAAGATTTTTTCAAGTTTAGTCCAAGTTTCAGCACGTTTTGCTTTTTCACGTGATAAAACTGTTTGGCCCATACCGTTGTCAAGAGCTTCAACAACAACGTCTACAGTATCACCAACTTGAACTTCAAGTTCACGCTGGTCATTTAAAAATTCAGCACGGTCAACAACGCCTTCAGATTTAAGGCCAGTGTCAACAGTAATCCAGTCAGCATCGATGCTTACTACAACACCTTGGATGACTGCACCCTTTTCAACGTTAAGGTTTAATTCGCTTTCTTCAAAGAGGGCTGCAAAAGATTCGGTCATGATATACCTGATAAAGTCAACGGTCTTGGATCAGACAAGGCCGGTTTAGTTAAAC
Organism: Acinetobacter sp. UBA6571; assembly: GCF_002434085.1. Classification (NCBI taxonomy): domain Bacteria; kingdom Pseudomonadati; phylum Pseudomonadota; class Gammaproteobacteria; order Moraxellales; family Moraxellaceae; genus Acinetobacter; species Acinetobacter sp. UBA6571. Next base: position 66,914 of record NZ_DJJJ01000001.1, read on the forward strand.
ATCCACATAGTCCATAAGAACTGATCAAGCTATGCTTCTGTTGATATTCTTTAATGCGCTAATCGGGCATCGACATAGTCGACCATCAACTTAAACACTTGATCTATGCTCAAATTTGAGCTATCAATAATATAAGCATCTGGTGCAGGCTTAAGAGGAGCAACTTCACGTTCCATATCTCTTTTGTCGCGCGCCTGTATATTAGCTAAAATGTCGCTTATTTTAACATCCAGCCCCATACCCTGCAACTGTTTTACGCGGCGCTCTGCACGCGACTCGGCAGATGCAGTCAGATAGATTTTCGCCTGCGCTTCAGGAAAGATAGTTGTAGCCATATCCCTACCATCTGCAACCAGGCCAGGCTGCTGTGCAAAATCACGCTGCCGTGTAAACAGGGCTGCGCGCAGTTCTGGCACAGCAGCTACTTTTGAGGCATATTCTCCAACCCGTTCAGTACGAATAGTCTGAGTAACATCTTCATCATCTAAATAGATTTTCGTGCCCTGATCAGTGCTTTTAAAGCGTATATTCAACTGTGCAGCAATATCTGCACAGACAGCCAGGTTGCTTTCCAATTCTTCAAACAGGTCACGTTTATGTAATGACAGCCCTAAAAGTCGATATAAGGCTCCCGAATCAAGTAAATGATAACCATAATATTCGGCGAGCTTCGCTGCTAATGTCCCCTTTCCTGAACCACTTGGACCATCGATAGTAATAATTTGAACTGTCATTAATTTTCCATCAAGAAACTGATTTTGCTAACTTTGAGAGACCTAGTGTAATCGCGCCTTTAAGCTGTGCAAGTATTAATTTACTGACAAACGGTGCCTTTGCCTGCAATTCAATCCGGTAGCGCACTAAAGTTTTATCTCCTGCCAGCTCTTCAAACTCAATTCGGCCTAAATGATGTCGGATTAAAGGATTTTTAATAATCTTATATTCAATACGCTTATTTTCTTCAAGCAGTGTAATTTCTTCTTGCAGAGGTTTGACTGGTCCATATCCCATACGGCGAACTGATCCGACCCCGTCCGGACGTTGCGGATCAGCTGAGTCTTTACTACGCACGACCTGTATAGGTGCGAATGCTGTATTATATGTTGAATGCTTGGAGAGCAATTCAAAGACTTGGGATACAGGCGCATTAAACTGTTTTTTTACTTCAATATAATCCATTTTCTTTCCTGTGTTTTTTATTGAAAATTGATAATTTGGAGAGTTCTGAAACCATGATGGTATCTATTTTATGGAGATTAGTTCAGGGTTTACTCTGCTGACGCTTCTGTTCACGTCGCATTCTAAAGAAATCACTTAGCTGTTGTGAACACTGTTCTTGTAAACAGCCTGATTCAAATTGAAATAGATGATTATAATAACCACTCTCTAATAAGCGGCGCGCACTGACGAGCGATCCGGCTTTAGGCTCAGTCGCTCCAAAAACCACTCTCTGCACCCGTGCGTGGATTAATGCTCCTACACACATTGTACAAGGCTCAAGAGTGACATATAAAGTAGTATCATCTGGCAGTCGATAATTTTGTGTCAATTGACAAGCCTCTCGAAGGGCCTGTATTTCTGCATGAGCTGTTGGGTCATGCTTGAAAATTGGCTGATTATGTCCTACACCAATAACCTGGTTATTACTTACAATTACCGCACCTACCGGAACTTCCCCTTTTGACGCTGCAAGTGCAGCCTGCTCATAGGCAAGCTGCATCCAGTAATGATCATCGAATTCATGTTGCTGCATATATCAGTCAATCACCTGATATTGTTTAAGTAGTCTGTTCCAGCTTTCATTTGTGGTTACTGGTGGTTGATCACCCAAGATACTGCGCAGACTTAAATCGGCACTTTGTTTCCACTCAGGTGACAAATCTTTATCCACCAGTCGTGCACGTACTCCTTCAACAAAATCAGGATGGCGGATTTTCCAGTTGGAAATTTGAAGTTCAAGCTCAAATACTTCGTTCCAAGAATGAACCTGACGCCCCCATTGCCATAACAGCCAAGTAAGTGCGGCTGTGGCAGGCGAGCCCTTTTGCAGATTTTCGCTTGCCTGACGCAACCAGTCACTACGAGCATCACTTAAACCAATAATAGCCTGATAGTCCTGTTCAAAATTTATACCCCGGCAGACACTATGAATTACATCAAGTGAATTCTGTAATGGGCCTGGGGCCACCGGTCGGTGCAGGCTGTTTAAGGTATCATCAATCGCACGGAAACTTCCCGCAGGATAATGATTCCAATCAATACTGATGACTTTTTGTAATACTACATCACGCTGTGCATCACAGATATGGGTTGCCCAACCGATGCCATAAGCGCCAGCAGAGGTCATAATTGAACCCGTCAGACCGGTAAATAAACCTATCGGACCCCGATCTGCCAAGAAACGGCTTGCACCGACATCAGGATATAAACCAATATTAATCTCAGGCATAGCTAACCGCGAATAGGGAGTGACCAGCCGGAACGGTGCTGCCATAAACAAGCCCAGCCCACCTCCCATAACATAACCTTCTCCCCAGACCAGAATTGGTTTGGCATAATTATGAATGAGTAAATCCAGTGCGTATTCCTGTTCAAAAAACCGGTTCGCTGTATCTACTTCATGATTAATGACTAATTGACGTAGTTTACGAACATCTCCACCTGCACAAAAGGCTTTTGGTGTTGTTGAATCTAACCAGATAGCCTTGACCTGATCATCATGCTGAAAATCTTCAAAAGCCTTCAGTAATGCAGAAACGATAGATTCATCCAGAGCATGCAAGGATTTCGGACGATTTAAACGTACTATACGCCAGCCATTATCGGCAGCTTCAACGACCAAGTCAGGATGATAAGAATTTAGTAAGGGAGAATTTGTCATGCGTCCAGCTGCCAGTCTATAGGCTCAATGCCATGTTGTGTTAAATAATTATTTGTTTTGGAGAATACTTTACAACCGAAGAAACCACCACGGTTGGCTGCCAAAGGAGAAGGGTGAGCAGCTTTCAAGACCAAATGTCTGTCTTGATTAATTCGCTGTCCTTTACGCTGTGCATATGCACCCCATAAAATAAAGACAACATGTTCCCGCTGTTCATTTACCACATCAATCACATAATCGGTAAAATCTTCCCAGCCCTGCTTTTGATGAGAAGTTGGCTGACCTGCCTCAACAGTCAATACGCTATTTAGCAGTAATACACCTTGCTTTGCCCATTTGGTCAGATCACCATGGTGAGGCTCAGGCACACCCAGATCAGTATGCAGTTCATGAAAAATATTACGTAATGATGGCGGTAAACCTACACCACGATGTACAGAAAAGCTCAACCCGTTGGCCTGATTAGGCCCATGATAAGGATCCTGCCCCAAAATTACGACCTTCACCTGGTCAAGTGGAGTCATATTTAATGCCTTAAATATTTCCGGGTTTGGGGGATAAATTGTTTTTTGAGCTTTCTTTTCTTCTCGCAAGAAGTTACGCAAGTGTTCTATCTTGGCACCCAGCAAAAAATCTGCCAAGGCATATTTCCAACTTTCGTCTAACTGAACCTTACTCAATTTTTCATCTTGCTGCTCAGTTAACTGCATGCCTTTTTCCTTAAAGTCTTATCCAAAATAAAATATCCGAAGTTTTAAAGCTTGACCTGCAGCTCAACTCCAGGATTTTCAAATTTCAAACCCTGTTTCAATCTTTCATACATGGTCGGATCGGCCCATTCTTGCTGAACCTGTTCAGAAAATTCGATCTGTTCAAGCTGTAATAAACCCATTTGCCTATTTTCTATATCTTCCTGAAAACTCTGTGCATAACCTGTATCTGTTTCATGCACAATTACCGAGTAAACCTCAACATCACCTTCCCCGTTCTGGGTAACGGTTGAATTTAGAACCTGCTGGGCTAGAAAGAAGAAAATGCGCGAAAACTGTTCAGCAGAGGGTGAAACAGGCAGAGCTATCCAGCGCGCACTAAATTTTTTGCACGCTGCAATATATTCCTGGTCATCATTTTGCCAAAAACAGATGGCATGGTCAAAACTGTCGAAAAGATCTTTAATCACCCCTTTCAACAGGCCGAAGTCGTAGACCATCTGTCCATGATCCAACCGGTTAGCCTTGAGTAACAACTCAACCTTGTAGCTATGGCCATGAATTGAACGCTTACAGCGATCCGAAGTGCAATTTCGCACGATATGAGCGTTTTCAAACTTAAATAACTTACGAATTAACATGCGCCGAATAGGTAATTGACTGCAAATATTTTTAATTATAAAGCAAAAGTAAAGTAGTTCGCAGCTATTTTTATAACTGCTCACAATTCATGCAGTCTAAAATGGGGCAAGACTTCGAAAATATACATAGATCTGGTTTTCATCGCGTTTAAAGTATGTTGTGAACTGCCGTTTACGTTCTGAGAGCCGTACTTCAATTTCAGCTTTAAAAAAATCTGACTTTATATCCAGCAATGGATTTACTTGTGCTTTGTTGGTAGCACTTATCTGATCGAATGGCTCAAGTCCCCACAAATCGCCTGTGGCATTAAAGTATTCCATATTACTTTGCTTACGCTGCAAAGCATCTGTGACAGCATTCAGATCAAGCTTCTCATCCATACTGGCAAGAACCAAAGCAGGTGCTGTATTGATATTAATTTTGGTCTCTGCTGGTAATGCACTTACATAAGGCGCTATCAATTGGTATTTTTTTCCTTCGAACCCTCTTACCTGCTTCAGCTCTTCAATACTAAAAAACCGGGTATTGGGAGTAAGATGAGGTTGATTCAAACCTTGATAATAACTGCTTTCCGCGCCCATAGCACCTATAGTCAGATCGTCAGGGTCCTGCCAGTCAATCACTGCCTGGCTTAGTTCGGCAGGCAGACCAACACGGACCAGCAAGCGCTCAAACCAGGCCTGAGCATCCGGATTAACCGTACCATCTACCTTAACCAAATTATTTAAATTAAACTTTCCGCTTTCATCTTTTAAACGACCTGAAATATAACCGTCTTCTACGGGAAAGGCGGGCATAGGCTGTGCCCAAATTTCCTGTAAATGATCAATATCTCCAGCATTTTCTTTGTCTTGTTGCAGGATTTCAGAGAAAAATGCTTCAGCACTTTTTGCATAGAGTAAAGATTGGTCCTGTCGCATCAGGTAAGCGGTGTTATCTGCTGTCTGACTTTGCCGCTTGGCAATAGTGGCAGCCAGAATGGTTGCCAAGGCAACCATCATCAGAATAGTAATAAGTGCTATACCCTGTTGCTGCCGCATAGTAATCCCCAGTTTTTTACTTTTAAGATGGATTTATTGTTTTTTCTTTTAAATCATCTGTATTTAAAAGGCTGTAAATCCATTCGTATTCAGTTCCATTTATGGTCAGATTGATTTTAAAACCGCGCGGTAGAATTTTAAGCTGTTCTGATTGGGAAGCAGGATCTAATACGCCTTCAGGCCATCTGTTCAGTTCAGCCGGATTTAAGACGCTAATCCGGTATTGCTCGACCTGATCAAGAAGCACACTTGACTGGGGCTGAATAGCAGTTGAAGTATTCAGGTTTTGATATTTTAACCGGTACAGTTTCTGATCTGCACTACTGTATTGATATTCGATCCGCTCATAAGGCCCCAGCCCTTGGCCCAAAGGATCAGTTACACCAGCTTTACTAAAAATAAAATGCTGATCGTTTAATTCAAGTGCAGGACGCAACTCTCCTCCATTATTTGCAGTTAATGGAATCAGTTGCAGGCTGTCACGTAAGATTTGCTGATAAGCTTCCTGTAACCGGGCAAGATTTTGCTCATGTATACTATTTCGTTCTTTTACTTTGATCAGATAATCAAAAACCTTCCAACCCAGCGCAGAGAGTGCTGCAAAAATCGCAATTGCGACCAACAGCTCCACAAGAGTAAAACCCCATTTATATTTCATGAAGTATTTTCTTTGAGTGGATGATTAAAAAACACCAAGGTCGCAATTCCATTTTCAACCTTACCCTGCTCTGTATTAAACAGACTAATTTGTACTTCAATACGCTGTACATTTGGACTGATGGTGGAAGCTGCCTGTTTGTCAATTTGCCAGGTTTCACCTTGAGATGTTACCTGTTTAGACTCTGTTCCCTGTAACCACGCCTGATTCATTTCCATGAGAGCAATTTCATTCATACCTACAAATTGCGCTTTTGTCCTTAAAATTGCATTTGAGGTGGCTTGTGTATATTGCATGGCTACTTTTGTCAGGGCAACTGCTGCTGTCGCAAAAATTGCTAGCGCAACCATAACTTCAAGTAATGTAAAGCCTTTAGGTTTCACTAATTTTACCTAAATAATCAATTTCGATTTCATGACCTACCGGCCTTTGCTCCAGATAGAACTGGATGCGTACAGGTCGCACTTCTCCATTTCCCAGCCAGATCAGTTTAGGTGCCCGGCTTCCTAATAACTCTTCATTACTGGCATTTTGAAAATCATGATCGAGAGGCTGAATACTAAAGCTGACATTTGGGGGCAAATGTCGAGAAGGAAACTCACTATATTTCTGCCATTTTTCTGGTGCAGGAGCTAAAAACCCAGTAGTAGTTTTCATATCAGCCGTAGCTTGATATTCGAGCAAGTTATAAACAAAAGTATTTACATCAGTAGCTGAGCGCGTTTCAAGTGCGAGTATACGTGCCTGGTCATTGGCTTCGCGGTTGATTTTCTGCAGGTCCAGTAAAAAAACTTCCCTAGCCTGCATTGCTTTACGCTGATCAATACCATTCAAATTCATTACAACAAGAGATGCCATAATACCAATGATCACAATGACCACCATCAGTTCGATTAAGGTAAAACCATAATGAGCAGATGAAGATGAACGGATCATTAGATTATTCCATATCAGGCATATTGTTCATTAACCTGCTTGGGCAGTGCCAAAGCCTGATCAATATAGGCCACTCTTAAAGTATCACGCGACCCCAGATAACGCTGATAAAAACTTGAATTTAAAATTGCTGCCGCGCCATGTGTTAGTGACCAGATCGAAGCGAGATAGTCACGCACTGTCATGATACTGCCGATGGATTCCAAATAGTTTTCGGTCATGCGTATAATAATACGCATTCGCTGTTTACGGACCTGATAAAGCTCACTAAAAAGATGGTGGATTCCCTGTCCGGTAATCGAAAGCCGCTCTTCAATCTGATGAAAAAGTACGGTACGTTCCGGATGATGCAGATGATGCAACATGAAAAAAGCCAAGTGTTCAGGAAAAGATTTTTCGGTATCCTGAATCATTTCCAGCAACATCCGCTCATTGCGAATAATGAGCAGAATATACAGCTCATCCTTACTTTGAAAATGCTTGTATAGAGTACCCTTGGCTAAATCGAGTTCTGCCGCCAGTGCATCAAGTGTCATGCCTGACTCACCATTTTCTAACAGGAGTTGCTCTGCCACTTGAAATATTAATGCTTCTCTTGCCCGAAACTGGGCCTGACGATCCATCTTCACCCGATTACTCTCTTTTTGCTTTTCAATGCGTATTTACTTTGAATTAAGGAGGTTTTCAAAATTTTGTGTTGTTATGAAAGCAATCTCCTCAAGCGGTTTATCATATACATCACTTAAGGCTTTGGCTACATATGGAACATATTTTGGTTCATTAGATTTACCTCGATAAGGTACTGGTGCCAGATACGGGCTATCCGTTTCAATCAAAATACGGTCAAGGGGGACCTGTTTGGCAACATCTCGCAAGTCCTGAGCATTTTTAAAGGATACAATACCCGAGAAAGAAATATAGTAACCACAATCCAGGACTGCCTTGGCAGTTTCCCAATCTTCTGTAAAACAGTGCAGAATTCCATGTTCAGAACCTTCGGCACGAATAATATCAACCGTATCCTGCTTGGCCGAGCGAGTATGTACAACTACTGGCTTTTTTACTATTTTTGAAGCCTGAATATGACGGGCGAAACATTCTTTTTGTTCAGCAATAAAATCCGTACTGTGAAAATAGTCGAGACCGGTTTCACCAAGCGCCCACGCTTTTTCTGCCTGTGCTAGCTCAACCAGATATTCAGTCGTAGCACGCGCCATGACTGTGGCATCTTCACAAGGATGCACACCTACACTATAGCCCAACTCAGGATGACGGATGGCAATTCGCGAAAGCTCAATGTGGTCATCCAGATTTACCGAGATACTCATCATTTTTGATACCCCTACATCTTTTGCCGCCTGAATGGCCAGATCAATATCACCATCATAAGGCGACAGGTCCAGCAGGGTTAAATGACAATGAGTATCTACAAACACAATTTTTTCCTATAACAACCAGTGAGCTTAAAAATCGACAGTTTTAGACGGTATAACCCGGACGATCTGAAGTCAGGCTACCGGCAAGCAGCTTTTCAGCTTCACTTCTATAATAAATTCCTTTCTCGCCACTTAGCTGAATTCCGAAACCTTGAGGTCGAATTCCATTCTGTTTGCGGGAAATCCAGATGACTTTGCCAGTCAAGGGTACTTTCTGAGCTTGTCCAGGCAAAGTAGCTAGCACAAAAACCTCTTCACCCATTTTTACTGGCTGTTGTGATGGAATAAACAGACCACCACCCTGAACAAAACCCATATAACTGGCCTGCAAGGTTGCCCGGTCAGGTATATTCACCTGAATAATACCACCCATACGTGGTTGCATCGACTTTCCCCTTAAGTCTTAAACATTCATCAGCCTGATGAACAGTTGATCCAGAACCAAGTTAACCTGTACATTCTGCTCAGTAAGCTGCTTGGATTTTTGCAAATCTGAATAGATTTCGAATAAAACATCAAGCGAATAATGTTCAGCAACTGGCTTCAGGTTAAGATCAACATTCTTCAGGTTTTGATTTAGCTTGACACAAATCAGATCACACAACAAGTATTCAAACATAGTGATAAATTCAGGAAATGTCAGCTCTTTATGCCATTTTGATGCAAAGAATACCGGCATATTTTTTTGAGCTACCAGTTTTTCCCAATCTTTAAGAAATTCCTGGCGCTTCGGCAACCATGCAGAATCAGCCAACTCTAATGCCTTTAAAGGCATATCACTGGATAGATTCATTAAAAGCTGCAAATTTTGCTGGTTCAGGTCAGACAAGTTGGGACGGATATACTGTTCTGCCTGTTCAGTACTGATTCGATCCAGTGCATAGTGCTGCAGTCGACTGCGAATAGTTGCCGGTAACTTTAAATAATGATCAGCCAGTAAAATAATGACAATGCGCTCCCCCGGTTCTTCCAAAGTTTTAAGCAATGCATTTGCCGCAGCAATATTGAGTGCTTCAGCTGGCTCAATCATTATAACGCGCCAGCCCTCACCGGTTTGCTGTACGAAAGGCTGTAAATCACGTATTTTTTCAATGCGAATTTTAGCATTCTGTTTTTTATTTTCTTCATCGGTCGAAATATGTACATAGTTGGGATGTGTATCTGATTTTAACCACTGGCAACTACTACATTCCCCACACGGTCCTTGAGCTTGTTTATTCTGGCAAAGTATCCAGGCGAGAAAATGCCGGCTAAAAGTTTCTTTACCACAGCCAGATTTGCCGTAAAACAGTAGCCCATGACCGATGTCAGGAAAACGCTGCGTCAGTGTTTCCCATACTGGCTGCTGCCAGGGATAAACCCGGGATTGCTCAAGAACATTTTCCATATTATTTGTTCCAGCATTTATTCAAAATAGGAAATATCCAATGCATTTAGCCGGTCAAGATCAGCTTGAGTATCTACACCCGGTGGCAAGTTAGCCATAGCAACAGCAATTGCAATACGATGGCCATTTTCCAGTACACGCAGCTGCTCTAGACTTTCCAGTTTTTCAAGCAGTCCCATATCCCAACCTACATAAGCCTGCAGCAGGCTCACACGATACGCATAAAGCCCCAGATGACGAAAAGCCTGCGTATGTAACTGCGGTATAGTCTGCCGGGCAGCATCACGATCATAAGGAATAGTGGCTCGACTAAAATACAAAGCCTCTCCATGAAGGCTTTTTACCACTTTAACTATACTGTCACGCTGAAACTCATCAAGCTCATGAATCGGCTCACATAAAGTCGACATTGAACATTGGGGCTGATCTATTAATAGCTGTGCAACCTGTTGTACCAGTTGAGCTGGCAATAAAGGTTCATCACCCTGAATATTAACAATAATATCATCACTTCCCCAACCCTTAATCCGTGCAACTTCACTCAAGCGGTCCGTACCTGATGGATGATCTGCACGGGTTAACACCACATCCACATTTTCGTCCCGACACACCTCTGCAATACGCTCATCATCAGTTGCCACACACAAATCATCGAACCCCTGAACTTTACGGGCCTGATCTACCACACGTAAAATCATTGGACGTCCATGAATTTCCAGAAGCGGTTTACCTGGCAGACGTGAACTTGCATAACGTGCAGGGATGACGATGTGTTTCATAAAAAGACCTTAAGAAATCTGTATATCATATTGACCAAGCTGTTGTTCCAGCAGTGCATAACAAGCAGAAGATAATATCGCATCGACCGGCACGACCCAAATCTGCCTTTTAAATTCTGGAACACTCTTTAGAAGTTGGCGGATTTTTACTGCATCTTTTTCAGTAGTAATCAGCGGTTTCAAGTCACCAAATTCCAGATCTTTAAGCTGGTAATCATGATGATCTGCGTAGGCATGATGATAAATCCGATTAATGCCCAGTGAAGCGAGCGTCTGATAAAAGCGCTCAGGAAAACCGATACCTACAACTGCATGAAATTCCAGAGTGGCATCAAATCTCTGCTCTTTTCCTGCATCAGGATTAAGCAAATAAGGCTGCCCAGGCTCAAGATGCATATTAAATACAGACTGAGGATGCTGAGCATGTTCAATTACAGTAGCTTTCTGCAGACGACTCTTCGGTTCGCGTAAGTAGCCTTCTGGCAGGAGTTTTTCATTGCCCAGGCCACGGTTATTATCCAGTACAATCCACTCAATTTGCCGGCCCAATGCCCAATGCTGCAGCCCGTCATCACTAATGATCAGATCAAGCGAATGATGTTGCAATAACAGTTCAATATTAGCTTGCCGGTTGCTGCCTACTGCCATTGGTATACCGGTCGACTGTACAATCAGGCAAGGTTCATCACCAACCTGCTCAGGTGTGGAGTGAACAGAAACCTGTGCTGGAAATGGTCCTTTGCCTCCATATCCGCGGCTGATCACCCCCACTCGCACCTGCTTACTCTGCAAATATTTAACCAGATGAATCAGCAGTGGTGTCTTTCCACTACCGCCCACGGTAATATTGCCAATAACCATAACCGGCACAGGTGAGTGATAGACTTTCTTTAAACCTGCCTGATAGAACCAGCGGTTTATCAAAAATCCTCCACGATACAAGCATGCCAATGGTCTTAAAATAATCAGCCAAGCAGCCTGCTTATTCCACGCATCTTGAATCAACCGGGCCATTGACATGGATCAGTTTTCCTCAAAATTACGCTGATGCAACTGATAATACGCGCCATGCTTTTGCATCAGTTCCTGATGGTTACCCTGCTCGACAATACGGCCTTTATCCATAACCACAATCCGGTCTGCATTCTCAATAGTAGATAAACGGTGTGCAATAACAATAGTGGTCCGTTCCTGCATAGCCTTATCAAAGGCTTTTTGAATGAAATGCTCAGACTCATTGTCGAGTGCACTGGTAGCCTCATCCAGAATCAGAATTGGGGCATTTTTCAAAATAGCACGGGCAATTGCAATACGTTGACGCTGACCACCTGAAAGATTAAGTCCCTGTGCACCTAGAATGGTGTCATAACCTTGCGGCAAACTCATAATAAAATCATGGGCATAGGCTGCTTTTGCAGCTGCAATGATCTCAGCCTCACTTGCCCCTTGTAGCTGACCGTAAGCGATGTTGTCTCGCACGCTACGATTAAATAGTACGACCTGCTGGTTTACCATTGCGATTTGAGAACGCAAGGCTGTCAGTTCGATTTTTTGAATATCGAAGCCATCTAGTAAAATTTTTCCGGAACTGATTTCCTGAAAACGTACCAGCAAATTCACCAGAGAACTTTTACCTGCACCAGAACGTCCAACCAATGCTACTGTCTCACCAGCTTTTACATTAAGACTAAAATCATAAATAGCCTGTGAGCCATCACTATAAGTCAGGTTTACCTGATTAAATTCAATATTGCCTTTTAGTACAGGTTTTAAATCACCTGTATTTTTTTCTTCAGGCATATCCAGTAATTCAAATACTGAATAGGCAGCAGCCATCCCCCGCTGCAACTTTTCATTAATATCTGTTAGAGACTTGATCGGCTTAGCCAGTAATCCGGCAGCTGTAATATAAGCGACAAACTCGCCTGCTGAAGTATTACCCAGAACCTGTGGGCGCAAAGCAATCCAGATGATAATACTCATTGCAATTGCCATGATCAGCTGAACAATTGGGCTATTCATCTGCTGTACAATGACCATTTTCAGGCCACGTTTCAGGTTTTCATTAGAATGATGATAAAAACGCTCCTGCTCAAAGGTCTCTCCACCAAACCCTTTTACGACTGCATTGCCATTTACACTTTCCTGTACAACATGGTTAATATCACCCATAGTATTTTGCACCTGCACGGAAAGCTTGCGCATCCGTTTAGCCGCTTTGCGGATCAATAGTCCAATCAGCGGTGCGAAAATCAAGATACAGATAGTTAAACGCCAGTTGGTATATAATAGATAACCAATTAGGCCTAATGTAATAAAACCGTACTGAACCAGTGTTTTTAAAGATTCAGAAGAAGCAGCTGTAAGTTGCTCCACGTTATACATGATTTTGGCAGTAATCTGGCCACTGTTATTGTCCAGATAATACTGGGCAGGTAAACGCAATAGTTTGGCAAACACCTCTTGCCGGATCTGAAAAATCAGACTACGTGAGATGACGGCTGTATAGTAGCCGCCAATAAATAGCCCCAATCCACGGAAAAAAATCAAGATAATAACCAGAAATGGAAACCAGTTTAAATTCTGCTGGTTTTGGTGCTGAATGGCATTAATGATATATTCAAGCAGCTTGGCAACTGATACCTCTGTAGAAGCATTAATACCAAAACCGACGAGTACAAGTAAAGCTGCCCCCCAGTAAGGCTTTAAATAAGACAGGAGACGCGCATAAACTTTAAAATCTTGCTTCACTAATAACCTCGGGTAGGGAGCTTGGTACTAATATTGACATTTACAAAGCCCAGCTGTCCGGCCGTATCCATCACACGGATTACATCCTGATGGGTGGCCTTGGCATCAGCCGCAATAATAAACATCAAATCACGCCGGTCTTCAGCAACCTGCTTGATTGCTGCGCTTAAATCAGCCACTTCTTTACTGGACAAAGCTTGTCCATTGACTGCGTAATGGCCGGAAGAGTCTACCATAACCTCGATTTTTTGATCGTATTGTTTTGGTGGAACACCCTGTGCATCTGGCAGGGTCAGGTTAAGACGGCTTTGCTGATTAAATGTCGTAGACAAAAGCAGAAATACCAGAATAAATAGTAGGCAGTCGATCATGGGAGTCAGGTTAATCTGGATATCTTCCACTTGAGAGCGCTTGAATTTCATGACATTTGACCTGTTTAGCCGACTTTTCGCAGCTCTGAACCAGCCGTACTACTATAGAACAATGCTGCATGAAATAATGTTGACTGCTGCTCAAGCTCAGCCACATATTCCTGTACCAGTCTTTGAAAGAAACGATAAGCAAATAATGCAGGAATAGCAATCAGCATACCCGCAGCAGTGGTAATCAGGGCTTTAGAAATACCCGGTATCATAAGACCCGGGTTACTGGTCGTACCTAGGTCAATCACCAGAAAAGATTCAATAATACCCAGCACCGTACCCAGCAGCCCAAGTAATGGGGCTACTGCGCTCAAGGTACCCAAAAAATTAATATTCTTTTCCAAATACCCAATTTCCTGAGAGGCTTTCGCTTCCATCTGGGCACGTGCAAACTGCTCACTTTCTTGCCGACTCGCATAGCCTGCCAGCAGAATCTGCCCCAAAGTGCTAGCCTGCAGGTTTGGGGCATGGCTTAACCTGTCGATTACTGGAGCAATATCTTGGGGATGACGTAAAATCAGCTCTACAGGAATCACTTGAGAGCGCTTTAAACGGATAAAGCGCTCCAATGTAATAGCTATGGTAAAAATAGAACATACGACGAGCGGCAGCATTAGCCAGCCGCCAGCTTTAACAAGTTCCCACATGCTGTATACCCCAAATCAAACTATCTTTTTATATTTTTAAACTGTTAATCAGCCAGACAGATATTCAAGATACCATCAAGCTCATCAAGCGAATGATAATGGATCACCAGTTTTCCTTTACCTTGCTTGTTGTAATCAATTTTGACATCTGCACTGAAACGTTCAGAAAGCCGCTGGGTGAGCTGCTCAAGATCAGCTGACATTGACGTTTTATTTTTTTCCTGTTTTGGTGTGTTCCACTCACGCACCAGTTGCTCGGTCTGACGGACTGAAAGACTTTTTTCAATAACGGTATCAGCAGCTTTTAGCTGATCTTTAGATTTTAAGGTCAGGATTGCACGCGCATGTCCCATATCCAGCAAACCTTGTTGCATAAAGTCTTTTACTGGCTCAGCCAGGCTCAGCAAACGCAACAGGTTACTTACGGTAGTACGGGCCTTGCCTACTGTTTCGGCTATTTCCTGATGGCTTAAACCGAATTCATCATGAAAACGCTGTAATGCTATTGCTTGGTCAATTGGATTCAGATCCTGGCGCTGAATATTTTCAATCAAGGCAAGCGCAATTGCTACCTGGTCATTTAAGTCACGAACAATTGCCGGTACTTCAGTCAGCCCCGCCAGCTGCGCTGCACGCCAGCGGCGTTCTCCTGCAATAATTTCATAGGGACGCTTTTCATCATCAACTGGGCGTATAACAATCGGCTGCATCACCCCATGCTTCTCAATTGAAGCGGCCAGCTCCTGCAGATCTTTTTCCTCAATAAAACGGCGCGGCTGGTATTCACCCCGCTTAAGCAGATGCACATCAATCTGTTTAAGCTGTCCGTGATCCAGTGATTGAGCTTCTAGCTGCAACTTCTCTTTTTGAATCGAACCCAGTAAGGCATCTAAACCACGGCCTTTGGCCAATCCGCGCTTTTTGGTGGTCATGCATTACTTCCTTTTTTTAGCTTGGTCTTTTTAAGAATTTCGGCTGCAAGATTCAAATAAGCTACTGCACCTTTAGAACTTTTCTCAAAATAAATGATAGGCAAACCATGCGCTGGTGCTTCAGCCAGTCGAACATTACGTGGAATAACCGTCTCGTAGAGTTTTTTGCCAAAATACTGTTCCAGTTCAGCCGAAACATCACGGGTCAGGGCATTTCGGGCATCATACATGGTACGCAATACACCCACAATTTGCAGGTCAGGATTAAGCGCCTGCTGAATACGGTCAATTGTCTGCGTGAGATCTGCCAGTCCCTCAAGCGCGTAATACTCACACTGCATCGGAATGACTACACCCTGCACTGCAGCAAGCGCATTAACGGTGATCAAGCTCAGACTAGGTGCACAATCAACAATGATATAATCATAAGACTTTTCAATATCTTTTAAAGCTTCCCGCAAAATATATTCACGGCCTGGCTGTTCAGCGATCGCCAGCTCTACCCCAGCAAGGTCACGATTGGCCCCAAGAACTTTATAACCTACTTCTGCTTTGGTAATTGCCGTTTCAATGGGTACTTCACCCAGCAGTACATCTGTAACTGAATAAAGCAGATCATTTTTCTGCACGCCAGAACCCATCGTCGCATTGCCCTGTGAATCCATGTCTATCAGCAATACACGTTTTTTTAATACTGCAAGAGAAGCTGCCAGGTTGACGGCAGTTGTGGTTTTTCCTACGCCACCTTTCTGGTTTGCAATCGCAATAATCTGAGCCATGCTAACCCCAATCCTAAAAATCTTTTAAATACGTTTTAATAAAAGCAGATGCCGCTGTTCATCCAGACGTGGAACTTGCAGTTCAATAATCTGGCAAGAAAAGTTTTCTGCAAGAGTAGCGACTTCCTCATGTGGAACTAACCCTTTCATAGAGGCAATCACACTTCCGCCATGCATATAAGGTTCTGAAGCCAACACAAAATCTGTCAGTGACGCAAATGCACGGCTGGTGATCACATCAAACTGGCCAAGCTCATGAATACTTTCTTCATTTTCTACACGGGTTTGTACTGCAATCACATTTTTTAGTTTCAGGTCAGCAATAAACTGTTTGAGAAAACGGATTTTTTTGCCATTTGAATCCAGCAATACACATTCACGTTCTGGCTGACACAAGGCAATAATCATGCCTGGCATGCCACCTCCGGTACCAATATCCAGCAGACGTCCAGACGGCAGATCTTTCAAGATGCTTAAACTGTCCAGTAAATGTTTTACCAGCATTTCTTTCGGGTCACGGATTGCTGTCAGATTATAGGCTTTATTCCAGAGTACCAGTGCATCCTGATACTGCAACAACAGACCTAAAGTCTCATCATTCAAGCTTAGCCCCAAGGCCTGACTGCCCTGTTTTAACTCTTGGAAAAACGGATGCATAAACAAGCAACATCTCAAAAAAATTAAGTGAAGTATACCGATTTCTAGTTCATGACACAGTATCTAATGACTAGTGATTATGCATTTGGTCATACAAGCCCTGCTGAATTTGCTGATCTAGAGCATTCAAACGCTCTGGTGTACCCACATCGACCCAGACTCCCTGCATTTTTTCAGCACTCACCTGTTGCTGTTGCATAGCTTCTTTTAATAGCGGGGCAAGTGGACGCTTTCCAGGTTCCAGCCCAACAAACAGCTCTGGCGAAAGAACAGCAATACCACTATAAGTCAGTGCCTCACCAGATTTCGCCTGTGCAAAAGTATAGGCATGTCCCTGAGATAATATAAAATCACCCTGAGGATGCTGAGGCGGATTGTCAACCAGTACCAAATGTGCAAGATGTCCAGTTAACTCAGTCTGCAGCAAAGGCGCAAAATCCATCGTAGTCCAGACATCACCATTGACCAGAATAAATGGCTCACGACCCAGCAGAGGTAAAGCATTGATAATTCCACCAGCCGTTTCCAGTCCTTCATCCTCATGTGACCAGAGGATATTGACTCCAAAGGCTGAACCGTCACCTAGAGCATCAACGAGCTTTTCGCCCAGCCATGCCGTATTGATGACAATATCACGAACACCGATACGCTGTAATTTCTCAAGATGCCAGACTATAAGTGGCTTCCCACCAACTTCCAGTAAAGGCTTGGGCGTGGTCAGTGTGAGTGGCCGCATCCGGTTACCCAGTCCCGCTGCCAGAATCATTGCTTTCATCAGGCAGCCACCTCATATATTCCGTATTTTTGGGTAAAAGCAGGCATCACACGCTGACGTATAAATTCCGCAAACGCTTCAAGTTCAGTATAGCCCTGACTTTCTTCTAACAGATACCACATCACACGAGGGAGATCTTTTAAGTAACCCGCCTTACCATCACGCTCAAACAGACGCACAAAAATACCTAGTATTTTAATGTGCCGTTGAATTGCCATGAAGTCAGCATCACGCTTAAAGTCTTCAAAGGTACGGTTCAGTTTTGTGCTGGCCGGCAAAAGCTCATAAAATGTCTTGAACCATTGATATACACGCTCTGGTTGCCACTGTACATAAGCATCACGGGTAATGGAGACCAGGTCATAAGTATCTGCACCAATTACCGCATCCTGAAAGTCGATAATCCCTAGCTCTTGCCCATCTTCAAGTTTCATCAAGTTACGGCTATGAAAATCACGATGTACGATCACCTGTGGCTGACTTAAAGCAGCTTTAGATAAAAATTTAAATGTCTGATCAATAATTTTCTGTTCTTGCGGAGAGGGTACAATACTTAAGGCAGGCAGCATCCAGTCTGTCAGCAACTGCATTTCAGACAGTAATTTCTCCTGAGAATAAAGCGAAAACTGGCCTTTTCCGTCAATTGATTGCAGCTGTACCAGTTGCTTGAAACTCTGCAAATAATATTGATCTACAGTCTCTTCATTTAGCAGGGTAGAAAGCAGTACATCACCAAAATCTTCCAGCAGTAAAAATCCCTGTTCCAGATTTTTTGCAATAATCTGCGGCACCCGCACTCCATGAGCAGCAAAAAATTCATCTATATGAACAAATGGAGCACAGTCTTCTTTTTCTGGCGGCGCATCCATGAGCATATAACTTTTATTCTGATATTTTATACGTGCATAGCGGCGAAAGCTGGCATCACCTGCTAAAAAATTAAGCTCAAACTCATCCGAGTTCAGTACAGTTGTAATCCATGTTTGTATCAATTGTTCACGTTGTGTATTCATTTGCAATAAAATCTAAAACAGGCTGAGTTTTTTAAAGGATTAAGTGTAGCTAGTTCTGCACTTTTTCTCTATGATGCCACAATAATTAATTGCGAAAAGCATACTTGGTTAATGAGACAAATGAAGCATAAGTTTAAATTTAATCCTTTAGCGACTGCTATTTTGACCCTTTTATGTGGTAGCTCCATATCAAGTTATGCAGAGCAGTCAGAACCCTTTTCAACAGTAAGCAATAACCAGCTCAAAGAAAGCATTAATGAAGCTTACCCAGGGCAACAGTTTTTTGAACAATATTATGTTGACAAAAGTGCACCTGAGGCACAACTAAGAAATACTCAGGCCTTAAGTTCTGCATTTTGTCAGGGCACATGGATTACACCAGTTAGTCCGGACAATAACGCACCTGATCCAGACAAGGTCACCTCTGTGATTACTGCTGATTATGGCTATTACAATCCGCAAGGTGATTCGACACTTGAAGGTAATGTGGTAATTGATCAAGAGGGGCGCAGCATCCGTGCAGACAAAGTCACTCTTGACCAGACACGAACCTATGCGAATGCACAAGGTCGGGTACAACTGGCTCAAGGTGGGCTGCTAGCACAAAGTGACCAGATTAACTATAACCTCAAAACACAGACGGGCGACCTGAACAATAGTTTTTATATTGCAGAGCAACAGCATGCTCATGGTCATGCAGAGAAAATTGAACGAACCTCCCCTACAGTTGCAATACTCAGTAATGCCAGTTATACCACCTGCCCGCCAGGTGAAGCACCAGCCTGGAGGCTGCAGGCTGACCGGATCGAGCTTAATCAGGAGACCGGGCGCGGGGTAACAACCGGAACAAAATTATATGTAAAAAATACACCTGTGCTGGCTGTGCCCTACTTCAATTTCCCAATTGATGACCGGCGTACAACCGGTATTTTAAACCCCCAGTTCGGTTTCTCAAATGATGGTGGACTAGAGCTCTCTGTCCCGGTATATCTCAATCTTGCACCAAATTATGATGCGACCATTATACCACGCTATCTTGCTGATCGTGGCCCTATGGCTGAGGGAGAGTTCCGCTATTTAACTGAAAACTTTGGTGAGGGGCGTGTTTGGGGAGGTTATCTTCCTTCTGATAAAGAATATAACGATGAAGACCGTAAAGAATTCCATTTTTTACATGACTGGGTCATTAACCCGTATTGGTCAACCAATCTTGAATATAATTATGTCTCTGATAAAGACTATTTCGCCGACCTGGATTCAAGTCCAAACAGCAAAACAGATCTGAACCAGCGCCGCGCCTGGGTAATTAACTATCGTAATCAGATTCCAGGCTTGAAAGCTCAACTTAAGGTCGAAGACTTTCAGACACTGGATAAAGACATTAAGGATGAAGATCGGCCGTACGCTCGACTTCCTCAATTCCTGCTGAATTACGTCGGGGGAAATCCTCAGGGCCTACAGTATGAATTCAACAATGATACCGGCTATTTTAAAAAATCAATTAATGATGATTCAGATGTTCTGGAAAGTAGTGGTACCCGTATCTATAATCAATTTGCGGTTCGTTACAACTACCGCAATCCATGGTCTTTTGTAATTCCGGAAGTATCTTTCCGCTCTATTAACACTTTCTATGATCGCGACTCTCGTGAAGACCGGGGTATTGAAGCAGATTCTCTGACAAAAAGTGTAGCAGTACCGCAATTTACACTTGATACCGGCCTATTGTTTGAAAAAGAAGGAACTTTCCTGCAAAGTATTTCTCCGCGCCTTTTCTATGCTTATGCGCCGTATAAAGATCAGAATGATTATCCAAACTTTGATACGACTACAGCCTCTATCAGTTATGACCAGTTGTTCAATCCTTACCGCTTTTATGGACATGACCGCTTAGAAGACAATAATTTTCTTTCTCTGGGCGTAACATACAGCCTGATGGATCAGATAGGTTTGGAAAGACTGCGTGCCAGTGTAGGACAAAGCTACTTCTTTGAAGACCGCAGAGTAACTTTATATAATGAAGATGAGCTGGACCAAGAAAAACGTACAGGTCCCGTACTCAGCCTGAGTAGCCAACTGAACCAGAATTTCACAATTAGCGCCAATTCAGCCTGGATGTCTAATGGTGAAAACTCGCAGCGAGATTTTCAGGTTTACTACACCGGTAATCAGGGCAATCTTTACAATCTTGGCTATTTTTACCGCAAAGATATTCCAAACCGCCAAGACAGCTATGACCAGGTGGTTGCATCGTTTATACAACCTGTTTATAACAATTGGCGTATTATGGGACATGTGCAATATGACATTGATCAGGATGTAGCACGCGAATATCTGCTCGGTGTAAATTATGAATCCTGCTGTTGGGGCGTGTCAGTATATGGCCGCTCTTATTATAATGATCTAGATGACATCAATGAGCCGGGCGTTAAACCGAAACGCGCTGTTATGGCCGAGTTCACCCTCAAGGGATTAGGGGGGCTAAATAATAAACTGGCCTCTTTACTTGAAAGTCGCGTTTTAGGTTTTAGTAAAATTAATCAATCTTGGACACAACGTTAATGAAGACAAAGTATTTTAAACAATTCTTTAAAGCCACTGCGCTTGCCTTAGTCATTTCTTCATCAATGCAAAGCTTTGCACAACCTGTAGATGAGGTTGTTGCGATTGTGGACAATGGTGTCATCTTAAAAAGTGATTTGATACAAGGCGTAGCTGAACTTAAACATCAGCTGGAAACCCAGAAACGTGAAGTTCCTCCACAGGCGTTTCTGGAAAAACAGGCTTTGGACCAGCTGATTTTGCGTCAGGCCCAGCTTGAACAGGTGCGACGCTATAACGTTAAACCTGATGAAAAGAGTTTAAATGAAGCAGTGATGAAGGTTGCCAGTCAGTCCGGCACAAAAACCCTAGAAGCCTTTCAGCAAAAGCTTGATGCTATGGCTCCAGGAACATATGAATCATTACGTAACCGTATTGCTGAAGATTTAGCAATTAATCGTCTTCGCCAGCAACAGGTTATGTCCCGCATCAAAATCAGCGACCAAGATGTAGAGAATTTCCTGAAATCTCCACAAGGTCAGGCGGCACTGGGTAGTCAGGTCCATGTCATTCATGCCCGGATTACTCCCAAAGACAAACAGACTGCTAATGTTGAAAGTATTGCGCAGCAAGTAAAAAATGCATTAAACACAAGCAATGATATTCAGGCTATCAGTAAGCAATATTCAGATGCTAAGGTTCAGGTAGAAGGTGTAGACATGGGCTTTCGCAGCCTAGCAGACATACCTGCCGAACTTGCAGCTCGCGTAAGTGCCTTACCTGTCGGCCAAACTACCGAGCTGATTCCGGCACGTGATGGTGTGCATGTTCTAAAAGTATTAGAACGTAAGACAAGTGAACAAAAAGCATTAGTCCCTCAGTATCAGACCCGTCATATTTTGATTCAGCCATCTGAAGTGGTCAGTCCAGAAAATGCTAAACACATGATTGATAATATTTATAATCGTCTTAAAGCTGGTGAGGATTTCACAGTATTAGCTTCTACTTTTTCAACAGATACTGGATCAGCACGTGACGGTGGTAGTTTGGGCTGGGTAAGCCCTGGTGTAATGGTGCCTGAGTTTGAAGAAAAAATGAAAAGCACTCCTGTCGGCCAGGTTAGTGCTCCTTTCCAGACCCAGTTTGGATGGCATATTTTACAGGTGACAGATACTCGTCAGCAGGATATGACAGAAGAATACCAAGAACGTATGGCTCGCCAAATTCTGGGTGAGCGGCAGTTTGAAACCGAGCTTGATAGCTGGCTACGTGAACTGCGTGCCAATGCTTATGTTGAAATCAAACAACCTAATCTGGACAGTAACTCCTAGTTAAGCTGAAAAAAAGACACTGGTAACAGTGTCTTTTTTAATAACTAAACTTAAAAGTTTTAAGTCAATGTTTGATTAATAAAAAAAGCTCCTTTTTTAAGGAGCTTTTTTTATTACTTATAAATTAACGATTATTGGTATCGTCATCTTGGCTATCTTCAAATTTCGAGTCATTATCGAAGCCTGAAGTCGATTGACCGCCGCCAAAACCGCCTTGACCGCCACCAAAGCCACCGCCCTGACCGCCACCAAAGCCACCACCTTGACCGCCACCAAAGCCACTGCCTTGACCGCCACCAAAGCCGCCAGCTCCTTGAGCCCCTGCAGGTGCACCTGCAGGACGAGGATTACGCGCTGGAACTACTGTAGAAATCGCATGCTTATAAACCATCTGGCTTACAGTATTCTTCAATAAAACAACATACTGGTCAAAAGATTCAATATGACCTTGTAGCTTAATACCGTTAACAAGGAAGATAGAAACAGGAATACGTTCTTTACGGAGAGAATTCAAGAACGGATCTTGTAAAGTTTGACCTTTAGACATTTTATAACTCCAAAAAAATTAAAATCAGCGCAAAAAACTATCTTTATTTTTCAATTAAAAATTATAAAAAAGACAGTAGTTAAATTTTGCTTTATCTATAACAGTTTCGCAAGTCTTGTTGAGCCTGCTTAAGCGTCTCGTAAGTTTTAAATTGGTGTAATTCTTGCAAAGAGCGTAACCAAGTGTATTGACGTTTTGCCAGTTGTCGTGTTGCAAATAAGGTTTTATCCTCCATTTCATGTTTACTTTTAATAGTTTTATCACTTTTTAATAGAAAATCGATTACTTGGCGGTATCCTACACTACGCATTGAGGGCAAGTTTTCATTTAAATCGTATTTTTTAATCAATATCTCTACTTCATTTAAAAATCCGATTTCCCACATTTTTTTTAATCTTTTCTCAATGCGCTCATGCAATTCTAATCGATTAGGTAGTAGGGCATGATTATGAAATGTGTAACGATATGGTAAATTTTTTGGCTGTTCGGCCTGTAGTTTTGTAATAGGCTGGCCAGTGATATAAAAAACTTCCAGTGCACGAGTTATACGCTGTCTATCACTTACTCTAAATTTTTGTCCCGCTAAAGGATCTACTTCACATAGTTCAGCATAGACTGCTTCCCAGCCTTCGTATTCAGCCTTTTGCTCAATAGTTTTACGGATAGCCTGATCTGCATTTGGTAGATTAGTTGAAAGACCTTCAAGTAAAGCTTTAAAGTAGAGCATAGTTCCACCTACCAGTATAGGTGTTTTTTCTCTGGCGTGTATATCATCAATGAGCGGACAGACGTCTTCCACAAACTGTGCAGCTGAATATACTTCTAGTGGGCTAATAATATCGATCAGATGATGCGGATAAAGAACCTGCTCTTCCTTGGTAGGTTTGGCTGTACCAATATCCATATCTTTATAAATTAGTGCCGAGTCAACAGATATCAGTTCAAATCCGCCCTGTTCATACAGCTCACATGCCAGCGCCGTCTTACCGCTTGCCGTTGGGCCCATTAAATTGATGACGGGTAGTACGCTAGACATGTACAACTACTCTCCTCGAGCAAATAATTTATCTAATTGAGTTAAAGGAAACGCACGCCAAGTTGGACGGCCATGATTACACTGGCTGGCAAATTCAGTTTGTTCCATTTGACGAAGTAATGCATTCATTTCAGAGAGACTAAGTTGCCGATGTGCACGTACTGCTCCATGGCACGCCATACCAGCCAGAATCTGGTCACGTTTTTGCGTAAGACCGCGCGCTTCATCACTTGGGTCAAGATCATTTAAAAGTTCAGGTATTAGTGTAGTGAAGTCGGCTTTTTGTAAAATAGCAGGAACACCTCTTACTATCACCTGCTCATCTCCATACTGGTCTATATCCAGCCCCAAACGTTCCAGTTGTGGTTTCAACTCTTCAATACGTGCTGCCTGCATACGCGTAATTGAAACAACTTTAGGAATGAGTAATTGCTGTGCTATCCAGAACTCAGATTTATCCCAGGCAGACTTCATTTGCTGTAGCAAAATCCGCTCATGGGCTGCATGCATATCAACAATAATCAAACCTTCAGTATTTTGCGCCAAAATATAAATACCATGCAGTTGAGCAATTGCAATTCCTAATGGAAACTCATCTACATGAGTCGATACTACCGATGCAGCCGGAATAACAGGCGCTTGAGTACTCTCTTCCCTTAATGGTGACAGATAACTCCTTAAGGCGTTATTTAACTGCTGAGAGCCGGCATAAGGCCGCTGGGGTGCATATTGTACAGTACGCGGTGCACTCGCCTTAAATTCGGTCAGTAATTCGGTAGATACTTCAGTTTGGGGAGTTGCTATGCCCAGAGCTGAAGCCTTGGGCTGTGTCGGACGATGTAACTGAAACTGTTCCTGGTGACGCGGCTGCGGGTTAAAAGAACCAGTCGTGGTATGTATAACTGATTCAGCTTTCATTGCCTGGGCAAGGTCAGCAGTTGCAGTTTGGAACTGTGATAAGGTTTCTTTTGCATAGTGCCGCACAAATTCGTGAACTTCACGTTGATTTAGAAAACGGATTTCATGTTTTGTAGGATGAACATTCACGTCGACATTTTCTGGGTCGACTTCCAGAAACAATAAGTATCCTGCATGCTGATGGCCATGCAAAATACCATCATACGCCATACGTAATGCATGTGAGATGGTTTTATCTTTTACAATTCTTCCGTTTACATAGACATACTGCAAGTCTGCCTGAGGACGCGCATCAGATGGATGACCAAGCCAACCCGAAAGATGCATGTTAATACTTTGCGCATCAATCCAATAAGCATTTTCAGTAAATGAGCGACCCAGCAACTGCTGGACACGTTGAGAGCGCAGCTCTCCACTATCAGCAATTGGCAGGTTTAAACGGATACTGTCATTATGTTCAAGAACGAAACGCACATCAAAATGCGTAAGCGCCATGCGACGGACGATTTCCTCAATATGCCCGAACTCGGTGGTCGGTTTTTTCAAAAACTTCCGACGGGCAGGCACATTAAAAAACAAGTCCTGTACACGAATGTGCGTCCCTTTTTGTGCTGCGACTGCCTGAATCTCCTGGTGATCAAAAGCAGTACCATTAACTTCAACCTGATAGCCAATACCTGAGTCATCTTGACTACTGCATAAACTCAAGCGTGATACCGCAGCAATTGAAGCCAAGGCTTCACCCCGAAACCCCAAGCTGGCTATTGCATATAAGTCTTCAGCAGACTGGATTTTACTGGTTGCATGTCGCATCACTGCCAGTGCAAGATCTTCAGGATGTATTCCACGTCCGTTGTCAATAATTTCAATTAGAGTACTGCCACCTTGGGCGACCCGGATAATCAGCTCGGTAGCACCAGCATCAATCGAGTTTTCTAGTAACTCCTTAACCACAGAAGCAGGCCGCTCAATTACCTCACCTGCAGCAATCTGGTTTGCAAGAGCAGCATCAAGCGTATGAATACGGCGCAAACCGCTTTCATCATGCGACATTCATTTTTTCCCGTAATTTATTAAACAGCTCAGCCGATTCAGTTGAAATACTTACCTGACGTTGCAGGTCATCGTCTGATTTTAAAATATCAATAATGAGGTCAGCTTGCGGAATTTCACTTCCACCTTTGGAAGGCCATTCAAATAAAAACAGCGCATCCGGAATTTCCAGATAATCACGGATCCCCATCAGTTCCAGCTCGTAAGGGTCATGCAGACGATATAAATCAAAATGAAAAACATCACGACCTTGTATCGTATAAGGCTCGACCAAAGTATAGGTAGGACTTTTTACAGCACCCTGATGGCCCAATGCTGTCAAAAAATAACGGCTGAGTGTTGTCTTGCCGGCACCCAAATCTCCGACCAGATATACAACACCTGAATTAAAATGCTGAGCCAGTACCTGAGCCAGCTTTTGTGTATCATCTTCACTATTTAAAGTCAGGCTAAAAGTATACTGCATAAGGCTCACATCATGTTCCAATCTTGCAATTATGATAGCATTGCCCCGCCTTAAAGCCTATGCTGCCCTATACTATATTCATTAATTTTAATCTTGACCGGTCTTTATAAAGATCAGTTCTTATTGTCTATATATTATTGCTCTCATGAATAAACCTTTTAGTACAGTTTTTATACCTCCTATGATCGATGGTGTTAGCGCCAGTAAAGTATTTCTGCCACTAAAATCTCAGGCAAATACCATCTATGAACATTTAACCCAGCAGTTTCCGCATATTAATGCGAATGAATGGATGCAGCGTTTCGAGGACGGGCTGGTTTATACGACACATGGGCAGAAATTAAGGATTGATAGTATTTATGAGGGAAATCAGCATATTTATTACTATCGTTTTCTTTCCAAGGAAACACCTGTGCCATTTGAGCATCACATCTTGCATGAAACAGATGAATTTTTGGTGGTCGATAAACCGCATTTCCTTACGATGAGCCCAACCGGGCAGTATGTACAAGAAACATTATTGGTTCGTTTGAAAAAACAAACCGGAATAGAGACTCTCACCCCTATTCATCGACTCGACCGTGAAACTGCAGGTGTAGTACTTTTTTCAAAACGTCCTGAAACACGTGGTTTATATCAGAAGCTCTTTGCTGAACGTAAGGTAGAAAAGACTTACCATGCCGTGGCGCCTTTTAAGCCCGAGCTTAATTTCCCGATAAACCTAACACTACGTCTCGACAAAGGTGAACCTTTTTATACTATGCAGATAGTGGAGGGAGAGTCTAATACAGAAACATTGATTGATCTTTTAGATGTTCGAGCTCACTGGGCAAAATATCAGTTGAAGCCACGCACAGGCAAACAACATCAGTTACGGGTTCATCTAAATCATCTGGGAATACCTATTCAAAATGACAGTTTTTATCCTATCGTTCAGCACAAATCAGATAACGATTTTACAGCGCCCTTGCAGCTACTAGCTAAAGAAATAACATTTATTGATCCTGTAGATTTAGTTAAAAAAACCTATCAGTCAGGATTTGACCTGCTATTGTAATTTACCTGTAATGACAAAAAAATTATTTACTTGATATAAAGCGTTGAAAATACATTTTGTAGCGTTAAAATACAGCTAAAATTCTTTCTCCTAACTTGGTTATTATTCATGCGGAAAACGGAAGTTTATCAAGTCCGACTTGACTCACAAGAAAAAAAACAGGCTTTTGCAGTTTTTAAGCAATTGGGAATTACACCAGCACAGGCAGTCCGCCTTTTTTTCAAGCAAGTCGTACTGACCAAATCTATTCCTTTCGCAATTGAAAATCCCAGTATTAATATGGAACAGCTGACCAAATTGCGTAAGATGAAAAGTGAGCACGCAACTGCTCCCCTTTCTCCAGCCTATCAACCAGATGATGAGAATGATGCTGACTTATTTGAAGAGCTCAATGCTCTTTTAGGGGAAAGTGACAAAGTCTGATTGTTTTTTCATGCCAAACCTATATACATAAAACCTAGATTCAGCTTTTGGATAGACTTTACTATGGCACCATACGCGACTTTGCCAGTTCAATCTGTGTCTGGTCCAGATAAGTCCATTCTCCTTCGGCAAGCATAGGTAATTCAAGTTCTCCGATTTTACTACGGTGCAATTTTTCGACTTTATTACCTACCGCAGCTAGCATACGTTTTACCTGATGGTAGACACCTTGATGAATCGCCAGACTCAACTGATTAGAACTGGTTTGCTTTATATTGCTTGCTTTAAATATACCATCATTACGAAGCTCTACGCCCTGTTCCAGCAATCGAATCTGTTCTGGCGTAATAGGGTTGGCCGTTATCAACTCATATACTTTTGCCACATGTTTACGTGGATGTGTCAGAGCCTGTAGAAATTGACCATCATCTGTCAACAACAGCAACCCGGTTGTATCCTGATCGAGCCGGCCTACACACTGGATTCCACGATTAAGGAGAGTGGGATCAAATAAATCAAATACACTAAAATGGTATTGGGCCTGATGAGAACATTCATAACCTTGTGGCTTATTTAATGCGATATATACTTTTTCCCGATATTCAAACTCTTCACCATGTACCTTAAAAGTAAAATTTTTCAGGTCAAATTTTGCTTTAGTATCTACACAAATTTCGTGATTTATACTAATTGCTCCACTTTTAATCAGTTGCTGGCAATATTTTCGTGAACCAAAACCTTGAGATTGCAATATTTTTTCCAGCAACATGAGATATTCTCCAAAATAATCGGTTTATTTTAGCTAAGTTCCACCAAGAATGCGCTGATGATTGTTATCTGCTCTCTTGTGGTAAATAAAATAAATAACTTATTATTTTCTTTTTTGATACCTCAAACAATATGAAAAGTAGCAGATCGTAACTATTGGAGAGTGAAGCATATAAGTTAAAATTTTTTATTGAAAATATTGAAATTTAGGCAGAGCTTCCTCTATTTTTAAAATATTTATAGCCTTTTAAACCCGAATCCTGCTTAAGCCGATGATTCCTTAATTTGAATTGTTGGCTTATTTTGATGAGTGAGTTGATATGCACATAGTGAGGCGTAAATTCCACTCAGAAATCCATGAAGACTACGTGCTTTACTCGTCACTAAATTGTATTGCCCCTTCAATAAACTGAATAATGTTTCTATCTTATTGCGTTGTCTTAGGTGATATTCATCTGATGCACAAAGTTGAATAGCCTGCATA
This sequence comes from Acinetobacter sp. UBA6571, assembly GCF_002434085.1. Lineage (NCBI taxonomy): Bacteria > Pseudomonadati > Pseudomonadota > Gammaproteobacteria > Moraxellales > Moraxellaceae > Acinetobacter > Acinetobacter sp. UBA6571. The sequence continues at coordinate 95,983 of NZ_DJJJ01000001.1, forward strand.
TTCTTTCGATGATAATTAATTAAATCAATACCTTGATATTTCAATCTAATTTTTAATTCTTGGCTGATGTAACCTCGATCCCCGTAAAGTTTTGCTTCTATACCAGCAACCAATTGCTCAACCATTTTTATGTCAGCAACATGTCCATTCGATAAAGCAGAACAGGCAATTTCACCAAATTGATTCATCGCAATATGTAATTTACAGCCATAAAACCAGCCCATTGAGCTTCTACCACGTGATGCAATTTGGACTAATGATTTATAATGCTGAATACGTTGAGTTTTACAAACTGGCAGAGTTGTTGAATCAATCCATAAATATTGTGTACCTTGGCCTTTCATCAGTGCCACATGTAAAGCGTGTAGGGCTAATTCATGCATATTGATCAGATGAATCATCCTTTGATAGCAAGGCAAGTACTTAAATAAATGGCTTTTATCTTCTTTTAACCAGGTGAAAAAGGCTTTGAAATTATTGAAATGAGAGCATTTGTACCAAATGGCAATAAAGCAGATTTCTGAAATTGTAAGTTGAGCAGTTCTGATTCTTAAGGAACCACGGTTTTGTTTGAGAAACTCCCAATAAGTTGCTTCAAATTTAAGAAAAAAATCATCAATTATGCAGAATAATTCGGTACTATCGAACATCAGGACTAGAGTTGTGAGTTTGGTGTGGTAACTTAACTGATGGCTCTAGTCCTCTTATTTTTCAAGTCAATTTCTTATCCGCGATTCGGGTTTTTAAAGTATTTAGTTAAATACAGCATAGTTGATATTAGCGATCTGTCTTAGTTACTTGCGTTTCTCAAGCATTAACCTGCCCTAGCGCCTTTAAGGAAAGAGAGTACAATGGCAGTCCGTTTCTCCCAACGTTTGACTTGCTTATGATGTCCCAACTTGATGTAAACCTGATGGTTCTTTTGGTTTTGTTGGCTTGTGGTATTTTTAGTCATAATACTGCTGTCACTATTGCAGCCGGGATACTGATTGTTTTCAAAATGACGCCACTAGAGCAGTTTTTCCCCTATCTTCAGCAACATGGTTTAAATATTGGTATTATTATTTTAACTATTGGTGTGCTTACGCCGATCGCTAGCGGTAAAATTCCAGGCGAAAGTATTTTAAAATCTTTTCTAAGTTTGAAATCATTACTGGCAATTGGAATCGGGTTACTGGTAGCGTGGCTCGGTGGACGCGGTGTAAAACTGATGTCTAACCAGCCAGATGTCGTGGCTGGTCTGTTAATTGGAACAGTTGCCGGTGTAGCGGTATTACGTGGCGTACCGGTCGGCCCACTAATTGCAGCAGGCCTGTTATCTATTATTATTGGTACATCTTAAACATGAAGTTAACTTACATATAATAATGTGTACGCTGATGAGAGAATTTCTGCAACTGTTTTAAAAAGCCTGCAAAATAGTCCTTTTCCTTCTCTTCAGTACGATAACCCGCATATAAAGTCCGTCTCAGGCCTTTCTCTCCCGCACATTCCAGACGACGGCTGATGACCCAGCCTTTCTGTTCATATTCATTGACCACCCAGTCTGGTAAAGCTGCTATACCGCGTCCGCTGGCAACCAGCTGAATCAGCATCTGGGTCAGATCGGTAGTACGGATGTGTTTGGGCTGAATATTGGCAGGAATAAACAGTTTTGCCATAATATCCAGCCGATGTTTATCAACCGGATAAGTAATCAAGGTTTCCTCAGCCAGCTGCTGTATCGTAATTTGCTCAACACGGACCAGTGGATGGGTACTGGCAAGCACAAGACGAGATTCATACTCAAAAATTGGAAAATACTCCACCCCTTTTAGAGCAATCGGATCAGCTGTAATTAACAGATCAAACTCGGCAGTTTGCAAAAGTTCATGAGGGTTAGCTTCAAAGCCGGAAGCAAAATCCAGATCTACATCTGGGTACTGATGACGATACTGGTTGAGAAGTGGCATTAGCCAGTCGAAACAGCTATGACATTCTGAAGAAAATATAATACGCCCAGTTTGTCCATGAACAATACGAGTTATATCACTTTGTGCAAGTTGTATCTGTGGCAGAACATCATCTGCCAGTCGTAACAGGCGTTGCCCAACATTAGAAAAAGTTACAGGGCGGCTTCGGCGATTTACTACTTCAGTTCCATACCAGTGATCCAGTTCCTTTAACTGATGAGAAATTGCTGACGGCGTAAGGCATAAATCATTAGCAGCAGCCACCAGCGAACCATGTTCACGTAAAGCCAGTAAAGTTTTTAAGTGACGGATCTCAAGCATAAATTAAACTTAAAATGTTCAAATGAATTAAATTCAATATACCATGAATTTAATTAGTTTTACTCAATTATAACTTTTCTTTATTATTCTTAAATAAGTTAATTTTACCCATAAAAATTAGGATGAATATTTTATTAAGCCAATATTCTTGACTACTCGGGTACCAAGGCAAAATATGAATATTAATTTGCAGAAAAAGACTATGGACAAGGAAAAACTGACCAGAATAGATTTCTGGAAAAAACTCAGCCGGTTGAAGATAACAAGCAGAAAAATCAGATTGATGCCAGCTTTAGCCTGTTTACAATTGGCTATTTTATTTTTTATGAAGGTTTTTTAATTCAGACAGTATTACACTTATTTTTTTTATATTTTCAAGCTGTTAAGAAATTAAATAAGATAGAATATTTAACTTTCTCTCGCCCTTCCCATTATATTGAAATCTACTAATTTACCTAAGTTAATAGCTTATTTTATAAAGGTAAATAATCATTCCTATCTTTAAAGCAAGCCGATCATAATAGTTTAATGCTAACCCTATAATCTTTATATACCAGTTAAATGCCTATAAAAACCTATAAATTATTAAAAGAGATTTGATATCAACTGGCCTGTCAGTTGCTATATGCTTTTGGGTTTGAATTTATAGTCTGCGTATACTGAATATAAAAAATAGACCTTTAAATTAGGTCTATTTTTTAAATGAAAATTAGAAAAAAGATAATATGCCCTGAATTACCACTGCATTAATAATATCAACAAAAAATGCTCCACATAATGGTACTACTAGAAAAGCCTTGTGTGATGGGCCATAAGTATTGGTGACTGCCTGAATATTGGCAATGGCTGTAGGTGTAGCCCCCATACCGAAACCACAATGCCCTGCACTTAAAACCGCAGCATCATAATTTTTACCCATAAAGCGGTAAGTCACAAAAATAGTAAATAAGGCAAGCCCTGCTGTTTGCGCAATGAGTATTACAACCAGGGCGCCTGCCAGATCTGCCAGTAACCAGAGTTGAAGTGATAGCAAAGCAATTGCCAGAAAAACAGATAATGAAGCATTGCCAAATACATCAATAGCCCGATCAAAAATATTTACTTTAAAAACATTTTCCAGAATATTACGCAGCAATACTCCTGTGGCCAGCGCCCAAACAAAAGTAGGCAGTTCAAACCATTGTCCTGCACTGATATCAGTCATCCAGTTAGCAGCATAAATACAGAAGGCAAACATACCAAGCGTAGTCACTGCATTACTGGCAGTAATCAATCGGGTTTTACGTGGATACTCGAACGGCGCAACATCTGTTTCAAGCCCAGGAGGTGTTTCATCATCACGCTGGTTATAGGGAATTTCTTCTGCCAGTTGATGACGCCGGATTAGAAATTTAGCGACCGGACCACCCATCACTCCCCCAATAATAAGACCAAATGTCGCACTGGCCATACCGAGCACAATCGCTCCCTGAATGCCATATTCGGTTTCCAGAATCTCTCCCCAGGCACCTGCTGTTCCATGACCACCTGTTAAAGTAATTGATCCGGCAATCAAGCCGATGAGCGGGTCAAGTCCTAATAAAGTTGCCAGACTCATGCCAATTGCATTTTGTACAAGTACATAGAAAGCTACACAAACCAGAAATACCAGCAAGGCCCCGCCGCCCTTCTTCAGTTTGACTAAACTCGCGCTCAAACCGATTGACGAGAAAAACATGAGCATAAAAATATTCTGTACATTACTGTCAAAATTTACACTCATATTAAGAAAATTATGGAGCAGGTAAGCAATAAGCGCAGCAATCAAGCCGCCTACTACTGGTTCAGGAATATTATACTGTCTCAAGAAATTAATTCTTTGAATCAAAAACCGGCCCAATAACAGGACCAGTACAGCTAATACCAAGGTTCCAAAAGCATCGATTTGATAATTCATCTGGTTTCCTGATTTTCTTTATCATTTATTTCGTAAGTTCTAGCCTCAGTATGCGACTAGTTGAAAGTTCTTTATGTATCAGCTTGTTTAGTTTAAGTTTTTATAGAGTTTTATTTTGACTAATTAAAAATCAAATTTGGTTTAGCATGTTTCTCCAACTCGAACTAATTTGCTTATATTTCTGTTAGATACGTTAAATACTTAATAGTTCCCTACTCACTTGATCAAACTCATTAATAAACTCTCATATATAGATAAAATAGTACCTAAATATGAAGTGATTTTTTATTTTTTTATATTTTTTACCTATTTTTCCTTATAATTCGCGTTCTTGTTATTTTTTTAAGTAGTTATGCCTCTAATAGAAGACTCTCCTGTCGAAAAAAAATCTTATTCGCTCTTTCTTGCCATTTTCGCTTTAGCACTTGGCGGATTTTGTATTGGTACGACTGAGTTTGTTGCTATGGGCCTGATTCAGGAAATTGCAGCAGATCTCAACATTTCTGTTCCAGCTGCCGGGCATTTTATTAGTGCTTATGCGCTAGGCGTAACCATTGGTGCGCCGGTAATCGCGATTTTAGGCGCCCGAATACCACGTAAAATATTATTAATAGGTTTAATGCTATTTTATGGGATAGCGAATGGATTAACTGCTTTAGCGCATAGTACTGAAACTGTCATGCTGTCACGTTTTATTGCCGGATTACCGCATGGGGCTTATTTTGGTGTAGGTGCTCTGGTCGCAGCAGAGCTGGCCGGTCCTTCGCGTCGTGCTTCGGCAGTTGCACAAATGATGTTAGGGCTTACTCTGGCAACAGTGGTTGGCGTACCCTTGGCCACCTGGCTAGGTCAGCAGTTTGGCTGGCGAACCGGTTTTGAATTCTCTGCCTTGATTGCTTTTTTAACTGTAGCAGTGGTCATACTCTATATTCCAAAAATTCAGGTTCAGGCTACAGCGAGTATCAAGACAGAACTGGCCGGACTTAAAAATGTTCAGATGTGGTTAACACTAGGCGTCGGTGCAATCGGTTTCGGGGGGATGTTCTCGGTTTATAGTTATGTTTCACCCATTCTGACTGAATATACTGGCGCAAATATTGAAGTGGTGCCTGTAGCATTAGCAATATGGGGAGCAGGAATGGTCATTAGCGGTCTGGTTGCAGGCTGGCTGGCAGACCGGTATTTAAATAAAACTATTGTTGGTATTCTGGTTAGTTCAGCTTTAGCTTTCGTGTTAGCCAGTTTTATGCTTTCTGATCTATATACTGCGTTTCTAGCTCTATTTCTCATCGGCCTGACTGTTATGGGCTTAGGTGGAACTTTACAAACCCGTCTAATGGACGTTGCTGGTGAAGCACAAGCCGTTGCGGCATCCCTGAACCATTCTGCTTTTAATCTGGCAAATGCTTTGGGCGCCTTTTTAGGAGGTTGGGTACTGAGTCATGGTATGGGCTGGCTAGCACCTGTCTGGGTTGGATTCGTGCTCAGTCTTGGCGGTTTAATTATTTTATTATTTGCTTTCGCTGTTGAAAAGAAACAAAAGCTCTTACAGACCAGTTAAAAATGACTTGCTTAAATATCGGTCAATTTTTCGCCTCTATAAGATAGAGCTTGTATGCAGCTGTTCCTTTTAATTCAAAAGTCATTTTGCAACGATTTCAAAATAATTTTTAGCTGAAAATTCTCGCTAGCCAACTTAAATTATGTTTTAATGCAGGCAGTTTGAGATGAGCCTCATACAGTATATAGCACGATCTATATACGACTAAGCCCCGCACTGCGGGGCTTTTTTATCACTTAACTTTTTAAAAATAACTTGTGAAGATGACTTGACTGGCACTCTTGCTTTAAATTTAGACAGCTTAGTTTAAGGCAGTTTCGACCTCTTTCAGCATATCTTTCATACCGCCCAGTCCACCATTCATTAAATACCAGTTGCTTGAATCCAGATATACAATGTGACCATTTTTAGCAGCTTTGGTCTGGTTCACAATATTATTGTACAGAATATGTTTTGCACCATCCTTCTTGTCGGTAATAGCTGCGCCGCGGTCAATCACGAATAGATAATCCGGATTTTTCTGTGCAATGAATTCATGTGAAATTGCCATGCCATGTAACCCTACTTTAATAGATGGATCAGCTGGAGTGAAACCGTACAGATCATGGATATTACCAAAACGTGAACCCGGGCCATAGGCAGCAATTTTATTATTATTAACCAGCACGATCAGAGCAGTCTTGCCTTTAGTCTTTTGCTTAATTTCAGCAATATCCTGTTCTAGCTCGGCCAGTTCCTTTTCAGCCTCCGCTGTTTTACCTACCATTTGAGCAATATTCAGTGTTTGCTGTTTAAAAGAGTTAAATTGGTCTTTATAGTCAATATCAATAAAATAGGTAGGTGCAATCTGTTTGATCTGATCAACCAGATTTTCCATTCGGCCACTCATCAGGATCAGTTGTGGCTGGCTGGCTGCAATTCGTTCCAGGTTCGGTTCTTTTACTGTACCGACATCTGCATATTTTTGGTCATTAAACTTGTTTAATACTGCTGGCAAAGGTGTACCTTTAGGTAAAGCTACCACCTTCTCATCTGCTCCTAGTTCATGAATGGTGTTTAATGCATTGGTATCTAATACTGTAATTCTTGAAAGATTAGCCGGTACATCAATATTACCTGCCTTGCTACTAAAGCTTAAGGTATCTGCACTCTGCGCTTGTGTTGTACCTTCAGAAGGTATATTGGAATTGCTGCATGCAGTAACCACAGCGGCCAAGGCAATGGCGAGTACCTTCTTGTTAAAAAACATATCTATCTCCTAGCTAATAAAGTACAGACCAAGTTTGTGTTGCTGAACTTGCTGAATTGGAATCGCAAAATCAAAAATATGCTGCAGTATATTTTCCTGCATAATCTGTTCGGGTGTGCCCTGATAAAGTAACTGTCCATCTTTCATGGCAATAATCTGGTCGGCATAGACCGAGGCAAAATTAATATCGTGTATTACCACAATAATTGACTTGCCATGATTCACCGCCAAGTCTTTCAGTACCCGCATAATTTGTGCAGAGTGCTTCATGTCCAGATTGTTTAAAGGTTCATCCAGCAGGATATAATCTGTATCCTGTGCCAGAACCATAGAAATATAAGCTCGCTGGCGCTGGCCACCTGAAAGTTCACTCAGCTGTTTATGCCGTAACAGTTCTAGTTCCATGTAGGCGATTGCCTGATCAATAATCTTTTGGTCTTCAGCTTTTAAGCCGCCCTGTGAATAGGGAAAACGCCCAAAAGCCACTAAATCTTCAATACTTAAACGTAATTCCGTATGATTGGACTGTTTAAGAATTGCCAGCTTTTTAGCAATCTCGGTACTCTTCATCTGCTGTATATTCTGGCTATCCAGCAGAACGTCGCCGGTATCAACCTGAGTCAACCGGCTGATCATTGACAGCAAAGTACTTTTGCCTGCCCCATTTGGCCCGATAAAAGCAGTGAACTGTCCTTTGGCAATAGTAAGCGACACATCATTTACCACCCTCTGCCCGTGATAGCTTTTGCTTAAATTTTTCAGCTCAATTGCCATTTTTTATTTTCCTTCAACAAAATCCAGAAGAAATAAATTCCACCGACAAAATTAATAATGACACTCAGCGTTGTTTTAAAATTCAGCACATGCAGGACAATAAACTGCCCAATGACCAGAGACAGGATACTGACCAGAATGATGCCAGGCAGCAGAATATAATGCTGATGGGTTTTAAAAAGTTCCAAGGTAATATTGAGTACCAACAGTCCCAGAAACATCATAGGTCCAGCCAGTGCAGTTGCTGAGGCTAGTGCCAGAACTACCAAAATCAGCAAAATACGGCTGGTTTTATCGTAATCCAGCCCCAGATTAAGAGCATGGTCACGGCCCAGTGCCATAACGTTCAGACGGTGATGGTGTTTAAAGCTATAAAGTAAAATTGGTAAAATAGTGAGTAAAGCTAACCCTACGGTTTCCATTTTCACTATGTTAAAACTGGCAAAACCGGCATAAGCAGCTATCTGGAACTCATCCGGATCGAGCAATACCTGAAAAAAGGTGATCATATTGTCAAACAATGTTGAACAGATCAGGCCAACCAAAAGTAGAAAGTAGATATTCTGTTGCGCGACTTTCTGAAAAATAAAACGGTAAAGCAAGAGCGCAAAACTGACCATTAATAGCAGGCTAATCAGGTAGTCAGTCACAAAATTTATTGACAGTAAGGTACTTGCACCAAAGAAATAAATGATCATGGTTTTAGACAGCTCATATAGCTTGTCTAAACCTAATGCCTGAGGAGTCACTACGCGGTTATTTACAATAGTATGAAACACTAAAGTAGATACTCCAACCGCTATGCCAGCAACAATAATTGCCATGATTGTCTTTAAACGGAGCTTCACAGCAAACTGCCAGCCTGAGCCCAGATTCCAGCCGAGATACAAGGTAACCATAATGATTACAGCAAAGCCCAAAACCATCAGTTTGGTACGGTTATGCATAACGGTACCTCCGTAGCAAGAGCCACAAGAAAAGCACACTGCCCAGTACACCCATAATCAGACTTACTGAAACTTCGTACGGATAAATCACTATACGTCCAAACAGATCACAGACCAGTACCAGTAAAGCCCCTAAAATTGCAGTATGCGATAAAGTCTTGCGGATATTATCTCCGAGATACAGACTTACAATATTGGGAACAATCAAACCTAAGAATGGGATAGCTCCAACTGTGACGATGACTACACCAGTAATGACAGATACCAGAATTAGTCCTAAAAATAAGGTCTGTTTATAATTGAGACCTAAATTAGTTGCAAAGTCTTCCCCAATACCTGCCAAGACAAAGCGATTGGCCAGAAAATAACTCACTATTAAAATGGGTATACTTAAATAGATCAGCTCATATTGACCATTTAGAACGGTTGAAAAGTCTCCCTGTAACCATCCCGCCAGATTTTGTAACAAGTCCATTTGCAAAGCGATAAAAGTCGTAAATGCAGAAATAATACTGCCAAAGATCATACCAACCAGAGGAACAAAAACGGTATCCCGATGCTTGAGTGTGGCTAGAATACTCATAAAAACCAATGCACCGGCCAATGTAACTAAAATTGCAAAACCGGTTTTAATAAAAATAGAAGCGGCTGGCAACAGGATAATCGAGATGAGAACACCTAACCGGGCACAATCATAAAGACCGGCTGTAGTTGGGGAAACAAAACGGTTCCGGCTGAGTGACTGCATAATCAGCCCACAAACACTCAGCCCTGCACCTGCAACTAAAATGGCCATTAAGCGTGGTAAACGGCTGGTCCAGAATAATTGCCATTCATGAATATTGCCTGTCAGTAATCCGGTAATATTCATTTCGCCCACACCTGTAAATAACGAAATAACAGCAAGAGGAACAAGCAAAAGAAACAGGTAACGGCGTTTAATCATGGCAGGGAAATAACATGCGAAGTTAAAGCAAAAAGAGCGGAGTAATTAAGAAAATATCACAAATGAGAATAATTATCTTTAATATTTATATTTTAAACTTTAAGAATGACTACTTATATTAAAAAATTTTATTTTTATCAAAAACTTAAATTAAGTTAAACTCGAAGACAGTTTTGTTTAAGTTTGTAATTATTAATTTTATTAAATTATATTTTAAGTTTTTAATTCTATAAAATTAGTTAGAGAAACTCATAGCCCTTTTAAATCACCCTTATTTAAAAGAGCTATAAGTTTAATCAAAGCCTTTACCCAATTGACTCTGATTTTATGACCATAGTGTATCGTTAAATTTTACAAAATATCTCCCGAATTTCCTGTTAATTTTGCTTATATACAGTACAAAAATTAAGTATATTAAGTATTAACAGAATAATTTTCTATAGTTTGAATTTTGAACAGCACAGATTACACATTAGATAAAATAGACCGAAAAATTTTATCGGCTTTAAGACAGGACGGCCGTTTAACTATCGCTCAGCTAGCTGAACAAGTTGGACTTTCTTCTTCACCTTGCTGGACTCGGCTTAAACGCCTTGAATCTTTAAAAATTATTGAAGGCTATACTGCCAATATTAATCCTAAAGCCATTGGTATTAATGAGCTGTTCTTTATCGAAATTACACTTGAACGGCATGATGATGAAATTCTGGACCAGTTTAGTGAGGCCTTAGCGAATATGCCTGAAGTCGTTGAAGCACATCTGGTAACTGGCGATTATGATTATCTGGTCAAAGTAGCAGTTAAAAACTCAGAACACTATGAGCGTTTCTTACGTAAAAATTTATATTCTATGAAGGGGGTACGTCATACCCGTTCAATTTTTGCTTTACGTCCTCTAAAACTGGCAAATAATGCAGATTTACTCATGATTGAATAAATTAAAGGCTAAAAAGCTATCTCGTATATTTAAACTATGTATATTTTACTATTTTTAATAACAGAGAAGTACCTTATGTAAGCAGCTTCTCATTATAGGGCTTTTTAATCTCTAAAATTTCAGCTCAGCTTTCAATGTCGTAGACCCAGTTTTTAGCTTGTTGGTCAGTGATAATTTCACAGACATAATAGTCATGATCCCAAGCATCTTGATGGAAGATTTCCTTTTTATGGTAAGTCACTTGTTTACCATTTTCGACGCAGACGAAGCTGTCACCTTGGTCTTTGACTTGGGTTCCGTTGAGGAAACCGCCGATGCAGAGGAAGCGGGATTGTTTAGACATTCTCTTTTAAACTAGCATATTTAAGGAAATTTAATAACTTATTGCCTATCTTGTAAAGATTATATTAATATAGAAAATATCAATTAACTTCAAATTTTATAGTGTGAACCCTTTTTTAAAAAATATGCTCAAAATTTAACTCTAAAAAATCAGTAAATTTCCGAGTGACTCTCTTTTTTAAGCCTAATCTCTATATAGTCATATAGTTTATTCACTTGATTGTTATAAATTATTCTCCTGCGAGGAATTTCATCATATTTAAACTTATGAAGTTTCTTCTTAAGCTTAAGGTCCGCTGAATATTCCACATATATATGTATAAGTATTATCAATTAGATTAATACTTAACATATATATGGAATACTAATAATTTGATTTTGATAATACTAAAAAATTCTTATTTTTATAGCTTTAGAATAATATCCATTTCCTGCAACCTATCCTTAATGAAATCATCTAGAAAATTATTATCTTTAACAGCCAATAATTTAAATGCATCACCAGAAAAATTTCTTAGATTTTCTATACCTTTGCTAATCAGACCATCAGGGATTTTTTTCCATTGTTTAGCTTGCCCCCATGTTGGTAGTAGACGTTCTAGATCATTCAAATTAAAATGACACTCTTCTGATAACGTGATCCCATAATGTAAATTATCTTTAGCTGCTACAAACAAAAAAGTAACATGAAGATTTTTTTTGCTTCTTAATACACAACCAATAACATTCCTTTTACTTTCTGGATTAATATTACTAAGCTGCTTAAACCATTGTTGGCAATTTTTAAATGTATAATGTATATCTTGGAATTCAGGAGATATTTCATAATTTCCTGTTTCAATAAATTTATGTTCAAAATATGCAAATAATTTAAAAAGTAAGTCTCCTCTATAATTACTACTGTTAAATTGATTAGAGATTTGCTTAATCGCCTGAAGTTCGTTGGGTGTCATTTCTAATAACATATTTTTTAATTCTTTATTTACAGTTACCAGCTCATTAGTCAACATTCTTAGTAAATTAATATACTGATTAAGAGCTGACTGAAGATTTGTTAAGTGATTAAATTGAGACTTAATATCCTCAAGCCATGAAATAATATCTATCTTATAGCTTAAACATCTTAAATTTATATTAATTAACTCATTATTAGCTTGAATTAAATACTTATTATCAACTTTTTTAATATTACCTAATGAAGAAAAACTTGGTTCATTTCCAAATAACGTTAAATAAATCAATAATGGTTGCTTTTTAGCATAATTTTTGAGACTGTAAATTAAATTGTG